>JBGSSG010000322.1:0-2263 GCA_041737185.1 Anaerohalosphaeraceae bacterium | reverse complement strand
TGAGGACCGTGAGAACGAGGGGGATATTGTCGCTGCCGCCGAGAAGATAACGCCGGAGCTTGTCAATTTTATGGCTATGGAAGGTCGCGGCCTGATATGCGTGCCGCTGACAGGGGAGAAATGCGACCGGCTGGGGCTGCATCCGCAGGCTTCGGAAAATACAGCCCGGCTGGGTACGGCCTTTACGGTGAGCGTTGACGCGAGGGATGGCATTACCACCGGTATAAGCGCCGCTGACAGGGCGCGGACGATAAAGCTGCTGTCTGGGCCGGAGACAAAGGCGTCCGACTTTGCGCGGCCGGGGCATATATTCCCGCTTCGTGCCCGCGAAGGAGGGGTTCTGGTGCGTGCGGGACAGACGGAAGGCGCGGTTGACCTGCTGCGGCTGGCTGGACTGCAGGGGGCGGGCGTGATTTGTGAGATAATCAACGACGACGGTACGATGGCTCGTTCGCCGCAGCTTATCCAGTTTTGCGGGCGGTACGGATTGAAGATGACCTCGATTGCCAAGCTGATTGAATATCGGCTGCAGAGGGAAAGACACATTCGCAGGATTCAGGAAGTAATGCTTCCGACCGACTATGGCACATTTACTCTTATTGGCTATGAAAGTCCGGGCACGACCGAGCCGCACCTTGCCCTGTGCAAAGGCGATATCGGCAAGCTCGATGAAAAAGGCAATCCGATAGAGCATAACGAGCCTGTGCTTATCCGGGTACATTCGGAGTGTATGACTGGCGATTTGTTTCACTCGCAGCGCTGCGAATGCGGCTATCAGCTTATCTCGGCGATGCAGCTCATAGAAAAAGAGGGCAGCGGCGCGCTGATATATCTTCGCCAGGAGGGCAGAGGGATAGGTCTTGCCAACAAGCTGCACGCGTATAAGCTGCAGGAGCAGGGGTACGATACGGTGGATGCCAATGTGCAGCTTGGTTTTCTGGCGGATAAGCGCGACTATGGAATCGGGGCGCAGATTTGCCGGGATTTGGGTCTTAAAAAGGTTCGGATTCTAACCAACAATCCCAAGAAAATCAGCAGGCTGGAAGTTTATGGCATAGAGGTAGTCGAGCAGATACCGCTGCGTGTCAGGCCCGGCGAGCACAACCGCAAGTACCTTGAGACGAAAAAGAACCGTTTCGGGCATTTGCTCGATGAGGATATATGACATAACCGGCAAGGAATACAAGAATGCAGAATAAGGAACTGATGGGCTAAAGCCCGTTATGGAAACTATGAGAACCGTCATTCCCAGCGCAGCGAGGAATCTGATTAGCCCGGCAAAATTCCTCGTTATCGCTTTTAAGGAAGGAATGGTTGAGTAAGCAGACCCCTCACATTCGTTCGGGGTGACGGTTATAGAAGCATTCATCGGACAGGAACAGCGTACAGGATTAAGAACGCAGAACACAGAGGACGATTGATGATTTGTCAATCAACAATAATCAATTCCCCGCAGGGATATATGAGGCATAAAGGCATAAAGGCACTGGTATGTGGTCTCGCTGCCGCTGTTTGTATGTTTGGCGTAAGCGGTTGTCAGGATGGGCAGGTGATTGCGGTCGGCAACGGCAGGTCAAAATGTTTTGAGCCGGCCTGCGTGCGCGTGGCGGGTCTGACGGGGATTGTTGAGAAACAGGCACAGGAGCAGGGCGCGTATGTACGGGCGGTGGCAGAGGTGCAGGATAAGTACGAGTGCCGAATGAAGGCGCCGGGCCGATTCCGTTTTGAACTGTACGAATATCAGGCCCGTTCAGGGCAAATCAAGGGCGAACGAATCGTTATTTGGCCGGATTTTGACCTCGGCAATCAGGAACGGAATAACCAATACTGGCGGGATTTTCTTCGGGCGTATGAGTTCAGTCTGCCGCTGTTGAAAGTTCCTTCGTCGCGGCCGGTTGTGCTGGAGGTAACCTTTCTTTCCGGCGGACGCCGGATGTCGGATACGTATCTTGTTAAATAACCAGGATTTTTTTGTGAAAAGCAAGGCACAGATACAAAAAGAGGAAAATTTGCCGCAAAATACGCAAAATATCAGCATCGACGATGAGGCACTTGTAAGGCGTTGTCAGCGCGGGGATGTGGACGCCGTTGGTCTGTTAATTTTGAAGTATCAGGACCGTCTTTATAATGCGATTTTAAAAATCTGCCGAAACAGGGACGACGCGGCGGAACTTACACAGGATACGTTTGTCAAAGTGTTAGAGAACATCGGCGGTTTTGAAGGCCGGAGCGGTTTTTATACGTGGCTGTTCCGTGTAGGGAT
>JBGSSG010000319.1:0-2382 GCA_041737185.1 Anaerohalosphaeraceae bacterium | reverse complement strand
GACCAGTCTTATATCCAGAAGTATATCGCATCCAAATCCAACAAGGAGGCACGCAAGAGCGTCTGGATAGGCGGCCTTCTTTACGTCCCGGTATCGGCGATGTTTTTCTTTATCGGCACACAGCTTTACGCCTATTACAAGGTACAGCCGGCACAAATGGCACAGGTGCAGACCGCAGCGGCCTATCAGATGCTTGTAACGGAAGGCAATGTAAATCCGCAGGATCCTGCTTTTGCGGAAAAACTTGCACAGCTCGCCCCCACGCTGTCTTCAAAAGACATAGGCGACAAAGTGTTTCCGTACTTTATCGGAGCGGTTCTGCCCAAAGGAATTACCGGCCTGGTCGTTGCCGCTATTTTCGCCGCTGCTATGAGCACCATCGCGGCCTGTCTGAATTCCTCGGCCACTCTGCTGGTCAACGACTGGTACAAACGCTTCCTGCGGCCAAACGCATCCGAAAGGGAAACAATGTTGGGTCTCTACGCGGCAACGATTGTCTGGGGTCTGCTTGGAACCGGCGTGGCCCTGCTGATGATTAAAGTCAAAAGCGCGCTGGACGCGTGGTGGATGCTGTCGGGGATTTTCGGCGGCGGGATGCTCGGTCTGTTTCTGCTGGGACTGATTTCTCGCCGCGCCGGAAACGTATCGGCGATTATCGCCGTTCTGCTCGGCGTTTTAGTGATTTTCTGGATGAGCCTGTCGCAGGGGATTCTTGCCTTTATCGGCAAATACGACTGCCTCTGCGGCCTGGCAAATCTGCTCAGGAATCTGCCGACAGACCTGCACAAATTCCTCGTGCCTGTCTTCGGGACAATGACGATATTGTTTTCCGGGCTGCTGCTGAGCAGCTTTCTCAAACCGCGCAGCCCATGCAAAGAAACAAACGACGATTACCAAAAATAACTCTGCATTCCACCCTGAAAGGACATTGGGAAATGTATTCAGGAAAACATTTCAGTCTGTTTGCCTGCCTGATTGTCTTTTGTGTTTTTTCAGGGCTGTCGTGTGCCGTAGTCAAAAAGAGCGAAACGATGACTTACAGGCGTTTTCACGTAGTCGAAAAAGACGGGATGGTTATATCGATGTCGCCGATTCCCGACAACCAGCCGCCGCTGTGGGCAAAAGATGTTTCACGGCAGGGGTGGAAATGGGTACAGCCGTCCAACCCGCAGAAACCGTATTTCAAAAAGCCTGTTCCGTATGTGATTGCCCCGCCGGGGGACTGTGGCGAGCCGTTTTATTCTCACAACCATTGCCCATCGATTACATGGTTGAATAACGGCGATTTGCTGGCCGTCTGGTTTTCGACCGTCAAAGAATCCGACACCGAGATGACCATACTGGCCGGCCGGCTCCGCGCCGGCGCGGAAAAATGGGATACCGCTTCGGAATTCTTCAAAGCGGAAAACAGAAATATGACCGGCTCCAGCCTGTTCCATAACGCAGACGGCACAATCTGCCACTTCAACGGGATGGGAGGATACGGCGCGGCCGGGTGGACGAATCTGGCTCTGCTTTTGCGCACAAGCGCCGACAACGGCGTAACCTGGACGCTGCCGCGCGCCATCGGCCAAAAACTTACATCACGCCATCAGGTTATTTCCGGGACTTTTACGAGCAAAGAAGGTTTGCTGATTCAGCCCTGCGACGCCGGGCCCGACGGAAACGGCGGCACAGCGCTGTATATCAGCAAAGACAACGGCAAAACCTGGTTCGATTCGGGCTTGGGAAAGCCCGCTTCGAATTTTCAACAGGGCGCAACCGGCTATGGCACAATTGCCGGTATCCACGCCGGCGTGGTGGAATTGAAAGACGGACGACTTATGGCCCTGGGTCGCGGCGACAGCATCAACGGACGTATGCCGATGAGCCTTTCCGATGACACAGGAAAGAGATGGACATACTCAGCCAGTCCGTTCCCGCCCATCGGCGGCGGACAACGCCTGATACTGAAGCGCCTGCGCGAAGGGCCTATTATGTTAATTTCCTTCACCAACAGCCAAAGGCAGGACACGCAGACAGCCTGGACCTTTACCGATGCCCAGGGCAATGAATTCTACGGCGTTGGGATGTATGCTGCGCTGTCATTTGACGAGGGCCAAACCTGGCCGGTACGCAAACTGCTCACGCCGGGCGAAGGCGAATATGACGGCGGCGCCTGGACAGGCACATTTACCGCAACGCCGACCCGGGCCGAACACGCAGGCTATCTGGCGGCGGCACAAACCCCCGACGGCATAATCCACCTTATCAGCAGCCGGCTGTATTACAAGTTCAATTTAGCCTGGCTTGAAACGCCGCCGGCGCCCAATAAGTAACAATGTTTAAAAATCAGGAAATGAAAATCATAAATAACTTACCTTTATTTATCAACGGCTCGCC
>JBGSSG010000279.1:0-3157 GCA_041737185.1 Anaerohalosphaeraceae bacterium | reverse complement strand
TCCGACATTGCCGTTGTTCCTTATTCCGGTACAGGCGCCACGCGAAGTATTTCGTCTATGGCGGTAATACCGGCCTGTACCTTGTCTATTCCGTCAACATAGAGGGGTTTCATCCCGTTTTCCAGAGCAGCGGCGTGGAGTTGTTTGAGCGTCGAACCCTGTGCGACCATATCGAGTATGCGGTCGCTTGGCACAAAGAGTTCGTGTATCGCGATTCGTCCGAGATAGCCGCTGTTTCGGCATTTTTTGCATCCTATTCCGCGATAGAATTTGCTGGCCTTTCCGCCCCACCGTTCGACTGTCCGGCGGACGCCCATGGAAGGCTCGTATTCCTCCTTGCAATTAGAACATATCTTTCTGACTAACCGCTGAGCAAGTACGCCTATCAAAGAGGCACTGACCAAATAGGGAGCAACGCCCAAATCTATAAGCCGAGTCACTGCCGCAGGGGCATCGTTTGTGTGCAGCGTGGAAAGCACAAGGTGTCCGGTAAGCGCCGCCTGGACGGCGATTGCGGCGGTTTCATGGTCACGGATTTCGCCGACCATTACTATATCGGGGTCCTGCCGCAGCAGACTGCGCAGGGCTCCTGCGAACGTAAATCCAGCGTGGTCGTGGACCTGGAACTGGTTGATTCCAGCGATATTGCACTCCACGGGGTCTTCGACGGTGCAGATATTGACTGTTTCGCTATTCAGTTCCGCAAGCGCGGCATAAAGGGTCGTATTTTTGCCTGACCCTGTTGGGCCTGTTACAAGCACGATGCCGTTGGGCAGGCTGATAATCTTCTTGAAAAGCTGAAGATTGTCGTAGCTGAAACCGAGCGTCTCGAGATTTGTGAGCATTTTGCGCATATCGATGATACGGATGACCACTTTTTCCCCGTATATTCCCGGCATTACGGAGACGCGGAGGTCAACCGGTCTTGACTGTATAAGCACGTGTATGCTGCCGTCCTGCGGAAGCCTGCGCTGAGCTATATCGAGGTCGGCCATAATTTTTATCCGGGATACTATCGCCGCGTGCATCTGATAAGGCGGACGAAGCTTTTCGAAAAGCTCGCCGTCCACTCTGAATCGCACTCGCAGCCTTTTTTCGTCCGGTTCGATGTGAATATCGCTGGCGTTTTCGTGAACGGCGTTGTAAATCAGATAATTGACTAACTTGACCACCGGCGACTGCCCCGCGACCTCCTTGAGGTCCGTGATATCCTGGGGCAGGTTCTCAATCATCGTGAAATCATCGATTGCCACGTCCTCGATGATGTCGTCAATCACGAACACGTTTGCGGCGGGCATATAACTCTGGAGCGTAGCGCGTATGTCCTTACTCGTAGCGCAGACGATATTCGCCCTGCAGCCGCTGAGCCGTTCAATCTCGTCGATTAAAAAGACATTCGAAGGTTCGCTGATTGCTATAGTTACCGCGTCGCGAACCTTGAACAGAGGCAGAACCGTGTGTTCTTCCAGAAACTGCCGCGGGAGAAGTTCGACCACCGCGGCGTCGCAAATTTTCGGGGAAATCTGGGCATAAGGGAGGCCGTACGCTTCTGCCAGGGCCGAGGCAATCTGGTTTTCAGTGCAGTGCCCAAGGTCCACCAGAAGCTCTCCCAGCAGTTTGCTGTGCCCGCCCCTGTGCTGTTCGTCGAGCGCAGAATCGACCTGCTGCTGTGTAACCACTTTCCGGTTTAACAGCACCTGTCCAAGCTGCAATTTGCGCTGGTTTAAAACCTCGGTCATTCAGGATATCCTCTGTAAATCATTATAAAATCAGGCGAAACTTTTGACCGCCTCGGCCACATCGTCGTACACATCGAACTCTTTTAGAAGCCTCGTAATTTCCAGAATTTTCCGGCAGGTCTCGTCGAGTCCGGCCAGTTTCAGTTGTCTTACATTTTCACGACAGGAATCGTTCAAATCCAGAAGACACTCAAGCGTATGGCTGTCCATCGACATTACCTTGCTCATATCCACCACCAGACCGGCGGTCTTTGAGGCCAGAACATTGCTGACCGCGTCCTGGAAGGACTTTATCGCCTCGGCGGTAAATTCGCCCTGCAGCGTCAATACCGAAATATCATTATGGTTCTGTGTATCGATTTTCATCGTATCAGCGCTCCGATTGCGCCCGCTCCGTATTCGGCGAAATTTGCGTAGTCCCATCTTTCAATGAAGCCGTCCTGTATAATCTGCCAGAGCTTGTCGATATCGCTGTTGAGAAAAACCTCGGCGATTTCCGCGTCATACTGAGCGCCCATTCCCTTGCGGATTTCGCCGCAGGCTCTGCGCAGGCTCATTGCATCTCTGTACACGCGTTTTGATGTCATTGCGTCGAATGAGTCGGCCAGGCTTATAATCCAGCCCAGCAGCGGGATTGAATCGCCGCTAAGTCCCTGGGGATATCCTTTCCCGTCAATACGTTCGTGATGAGTCAGCACGCCGGGCACAATCAGGTCCATCTGCCTGATTTCGGACAGTATGGCGGCGCCGATTCTGGGATGGGACATAATCACGGCGCGTTCAGCGTCGGTAAGTTGTCCTTTTTTTCGCAGGACTTCTTCCGGGATTCCGATTTTTCCTATATCGTGCAAAAGCCCCGAGAGGTATAGATAATGAATCTCTTCCTGGCTGACGGTTTTGACCTGGCTGAGGTGTTCTCCTATCCATCGAGAGATAAACGCCACGCGTTCTGAATGGCCGCGAGTATATTGGTCTTTTGCGTCGATGCTGCTTGTCAGGGCCTTCAGGGAGCCTATGAACAACTCTTTCAGGTCGGCGAACAGCCGTCCGTTTTCCATAAACACGGCGCACTGATGTGCCACTGAATTAAACAACTGGGTGTCGGTGCTGTCGAAGTCCGGTTTATTTCGGACGTTGGTTGCTACCAGGAATCCCAGCATTTTTTCGCCGGCCTGGAGCGGAACGGCCAGGATATTACGCAGTTTTTCGGGCCAGTTGTATTTGAAGCTGCCTTCGACTGCGCTGTCCACAAGCGCCTCCCTGCCGTGCGACAGTTCGGCGGCCAGATAAATTTGCATGATGTCGGCGAACATTGAATCAATCACCACATATCCGGAACCTGCGGCAAGGACAAACTGTTTATTCCCATCAACATGTTTTTCAAGGAAAATCGCTATTCCTTCGACATCGACAAGCCC
>JBGSSG010000277.1:0-6690 GCA_041737185.1 Anaerohalosphaeraceae bacterium | reverse complement strand
CCGCGTTGAGGCGGGTACTGTGGCGGAAACGAATTATTGTAATGTTCGGCAATCATACCGTACCTGCACGAATTACAGAGTTCCTTATCGCTGCCGTAGCTGCGGCTGCATAATCAATTATCAAAAGTGCGAAAGTTCACTATCTGGCAAAGCGGAAAATAAGTCACTACTATCGCAAGGTAGGCAAAGTGTGTCAGGCAAACGGAAATAAATCAGCGGCAATTTTGCTGTTCAAACGGGCTATCTCTTATAATCTATTTGATCCGCGGCTTTACTGGGATATGGTAAAAGTCTTGCTTTTGAACAGCAAAAACGATACCTTGCCCGGATGGCGGATGCCGGACCCGCTGCCGCCATGTATAACGGTGAAAGAAAATAAAATAACAATATAATTTTTGGAAGATGAAATGGGACAATGTAAACGGATATTTTTGATTGCGGATTTTAAGGACGAATCGCCCCAATCTATCCGTATTTCGCAACGGATGTGGGTTAAGGGACTTATCCGTGCCGATTGCGATGTGCAGCGATTCAGCTATCGCAATATCCTGACGCAGTTCAATCCGTTTTCGGGAAAACATTTTCGCCGGTTTATGCCGGGATTCGTCAAGCGTTATACCGACGGACTTCTGGCTGAGCAAATCGCGGCGTATTATCCGGATGTGGTTTTTATTCTGAGTATGAAATACCTGACGCCGCAAACTGTAAAGGTTATTCGCACCGCTGCGCCTGATGCGGTCATAGTCGGCAGGGATGAAGACCCGTTCCCCGAAAAAAATCCCGAAAGGCTGGCGATAGCCTCGCTCTGTGATATGGTGGTCAATACCAGTGCAGGAAAATTTCTTGCCGAATATAAAAAAGCCGGCGTGCCGAAATGTGCATTTCTGCCGAATATCTGTGATCCGGATATTCAATGCCGTTATGAAGTTGCTGAAAAATGGAAAGCGGACATCATATTCACAGGCAAACCGACTCACCGGCGGCTTGGCCAGACAGGCGACAGATATGATTTGATAGAACGAATTGCTAAATCACCCAACTGTCGAGTTTATGGGGCATTTGGCGTCCCGCGAGTAGAAGGCTTGGATTATTTTTATGCCTTGAGCGGGGCCAAAATAGCGTTAAGCATCAACATTACTAACGACATCCCTCTATACCATTCAGACCGACTGGTTAATTGTCTGTCCTGCGGGACATTTACGCTCGCAAAAAGAGTGCCGGATACGGAATTGCTTTTCGAGGATAATAAGCATCTTCGTTATTTTGATACCGCGGATGAATTTTTCGAACTGGCCGACTGGTATCTCAAGCATGAGGATGAACGAGAAAAAATCGCAGCAGCGGGTATGGAGCACGCTCATAAGGAGTTTAACTGCACTAAAATCGCAAAACATCTGATGGATTTGATAGAGACCGGCGATTACGACGCCCCCTGGAAGGTTATTATCTGAAATAATTTTATGAAACTGCTTATCCTGTCCAACAATCCCGGCCGGGCCAGTTTTCGCCAGCGCATCGGCATCTATCTTCCACAGTTAAGGGCTGGTGGTGCAGATTGTGTCGTTGAAAAACTGCCGTCGCATTATCTTTCCAGATGGCGGCTCTATCGCTCTGCGGCAAATTATGATGCGGTTTTGCTCCACAAAAAAACACTCAATTTCTGGGACGCGAAAGTCCTGCGAAAGCACGCCCGAAAAATTATTTATGATTTCGACGACGCGGTTATGTTCAGCCCGCGAAAACCGGATTGCGCACGCTCCAGCCATAGAAGGCTGTTCGAGCGAACGGCAAAGCTGTCCGATTGCATAATCGCAGGCAACGCCTATCTGGCGAAAAAGGCCCGCCCATTTTGTGCCGGTGTTCACATTTTACCTACGGGACTGGATATAACGCAATATCTGTCGGTCTCTAAACCCGCCCCCGACGGCAAAATCCGGCTGGTCTGGATAGGCAGCAAAAGCACATTACCCTATCTGAAGCGACTTAGCCTTGTCCTCGATAAAATCGGCGGCTCTTTTCAGAACGTCATTTTGCGTATTATTTGTGATGAATTTTTTGAGCCCAAACGCCTGCCTGTGGAAAAAATCCCATGGACACTCGATAGTGAAGCCGCCAATCTGAAAGCCTGCGATATCGGCCTTTCGCCGCTGCCGGACGACCCTTTTACAAGGGGCAAATGCGGGTTTAAGCTCTTACAGTACTTCGCCGTCGGTCTGCCTGCCGTGGCTTCGCCTGTCGGCGTAAATGGCGATTTTTTGCGCAGCTCAAACGCGGGCTTTTCTGCCGAGACGGATGAACAATGGTTCGAGGGCGTCTGTGCTCTTGTCAGAGATGAAAGGCTTCGTGTCGAATTGGGGGCAAAAGGCCTTGAATTCAGCAGACAGTTTGATTTTGAGGTTGTTGGAAAACGACTTTGTGAACTGATTCTTGACGCGGGAAAGTAAAATCACGCAAAATCGAATCTTTGCAGGTCTTTTGCGCGATAACGGCGGTAAAGTAATCCTAAGTGATGTACACGCATCGAATCCAGGTCCAGCAGCACAGGCCCGTTTTTCGTAACGATAATATTGGACGGCTTCAAATCGCCGTGAGTAATCCGATGCTTATGCAGCCTGTCTAAAAGTTTCTTAACCTGTTCGATTGTATTTGTCCGCTCCTGCTGGGTCCGGTTTTGGTCTTTTAGAAACTCGTGCAGTCGGGGACCATCGACAAATTCATTTACAATATAGGCACAATACAGCATTAGCCCCCGGTGTTTCTCAATAAAACACACCGGCAGGGGGGTCCCGATGTCAAGCTCGCGCAGCCGATAGCCGTTTAGCCATACTCGTCTTGCCCTGCTGCCCTTGAGCGTATGCCTGAGCGAATGTCCCCACCCCTTGTGATTATACCGCTTGATGACAACATCGCGTCCGTTCCATTTGGCCCGCGAAACAAAACAGGTGTTGCCTCGCTTGAGAATCTGTCCTTCTTCCATAAGCCTGTCAAGCCGGCCGGCAAAATCGGAAGCCCCGGCGGGGGGGCAGAAAAACCTTGAAAACATTCCCGAAAGTTCCCCGTTTTTGAACCGGTAGTACCGCTTGCTGTTTCGCATCGTCTTTTTCAGGGTTCGCTTCAGATTGGCCTGTCTTGCTCGCTCGATACGCTGATACAATTTTTCTGTCAGCGGTTTGCTGATTTGCAGGCCGCGACACTGAAAATATACCTCCGCCAGTTTTCCCGCGTAATCTTTCTTCTCTGCCGGCAGGTTTGTGCACAATTGTCCGAGTTGTTTAAGGCTGCGTTTTATCCCGATACTCTTGTTGAAAAAACGCATCTGCGCCGTATCGATAGCGTACACCCGTTTGCCGTCATATAGAAAATTGCCGAGGTGCATATCCTTTTGCAAAACTCCGCTATTGTGCTGCCTTGCCGCCTCACGCACAACCTCGCAAAGAATTGCAAATTTTCTGTTCTCCTCCGGCCCCGATTCAAAGATGCCGCAAACATCTGCCGCGTTCGAAATCGCCTCGCTGACGCAAATCCACCGCCCATCGCCGCCCCTGCCGTAAAAAAGCCCCTCCGGACAGCTAAGCCCCGAAGAATTCAGTTTCCTCAAAGACCGCCATTCCCGCAGAACGTGCCTTCGTGCCGACCATTTACCGCAAAAAATCTTGATGATGACCGCCGCGCCCTCCCATCGTCCTCGAAACACCTGCCTTCGCCCCGGCACAGAACGTATAAGCTCATCGCACCGGCAGCAAACCTGCCCCACGGCGGATGTTCCTTCTTTTATCTGTATTGTCAAATCAATCGGCAAATTCATATACGTCCAAATTCAGCCTTGAGATACATTTCACCCTTAACAGCCGTCAGCATACATATCGCCGGCGTTTATGTCAAATACCGCTTGCCGGCCGGAGCTTTCCCTGCGAAAATATTGCTTATCGCTGGAAAAACACGACGATTCGATTATACTGTAAAAAATGCTCGAAATTTTTGCTTATATGGTCGTCTGTTTCATTACAGGCCAGTTTCTGTTCACCTGGCAGGTCTTCAACAACCTGCGGTACGCTCTGAACAAAGACCGCCGCCGCCGCAACTCTTACAGACCAGAGGCAATCGTTATCATCCCCTGCAGGGGCCTTGACGTTTCTTTCGAGAAAAACGCGGCCTCCTTTTTTACACAGGACTATCATCCGTACCGAATCTGGTTTGTGGTTCAGGATGCCGCCGACCCTGCCTTTGCCGCGCTGAATCGTCTTGTCGAAAGGCTAAGGCCGCAAACAACCGCCGACCAGGTCAGGGTTTTTGTTGCAGGCCAGGCCCTGGGCTGCGGCCAGAAACTGCACAATACCCTTTACTGCGCCCGTCAGACGCCGCCAGAAACCGAGGTTCTTGTATTTGCGGATTCCGATGCCTGCGCCGATAACGACTGGCTGAGCCATATTGTTTATCCGCTCCGCAAAGATACCGTCGGAGCCGCCAGCGGCTATCGCTGGTTTGTGCCGGAAACCAAAAACATCGCGACGCTTGCCTTGTCGTCCATAAACGCCGCTGTCGCGCAACTGCTCGGAAACACCCGTTTCAATCACGCCTGGGGCGGCTCGATGGCCATACTTGTCGATACCTTCAAAAAACTGAATATCGAATCCCTCTGGTCAAAGGCCATCTGCGACGACCTGACCCTCAGCACAACCGTTCGAAAGGCAGGACTGAAAATGGCCTACGTCCCGGCCTGTATGGTCGCCTCGTACGAAACCACATCCTGGCCGCGGCTGTTTGAGTTCGTCCGACGGCAGTTCGTCATTACCCGCATATACTCACCACTAACATGGCTCTTCGGCCTGGCGTGCGTATTTTTCAGTGTCGCCGGCCTGTGGACGACGGTCGCAGCGGCCATTTATTCAAAGACACTCTTTTTCGCCGTCTCCGCCGCGGTAATTTTTCTTGCACAATTTACCAGAGTCGTCCTGCGACAGACAATGGCGGTAAAACTGCTGGAAAAAGACCGCAAGGCCCTCCGGCCCGCCATTGCCGCCGATATACTGCTGTTCTGGCTCTGGGCAATTATCCTGCTTGTTTTGATTTTCAGTTCGGCTTTGGGGCGTCGAATCAGATGGAGAAATATAGCTTACCGGTTAAAAGGACCGTTTGATATAGAGATTATCGCCAGCAAATAAATCCCTACAAGCGGCCGATGACCGCGATGCCGAGTTTGTCCGCCAGTTCAAGCGTCTGGGATTTGTCAATGATTATCGTCCTGCCGGCCTCCACAACTACACATCTGCACTTATTTTCGGCAAGACTGGCAATCGTGTCGGCGCCGATGCACGGCACGTCAAAACGCATATCCTGATTCGGCTTAGCGGCCTTGAGCAGCGTCCAGCCGCCTTTCCTGCATAACTGCCCCGCACGCTCTATCATTTCCGCCGTGCCCTCTATAGCTTCCACAGCGATTACTTCCCGTTCTTTTACCGCTATCGCCTGACCTATATCCAGCCGACCAAGCTCCTTTACCAGAGGCCAGCCGAAATCAATATCCGCCCATACCGATTCTGCGGGTCTGCATCGAGTCAAAACCCCCTCGTCGGCAAGATGTTCCTTGCAGTACATCGTCGAATCCTCCAGTATGATGCCTCCGCTGGCAAGTTCCGCCGCGATAGCTTTCAAAACCGTGTCGTTTCTTTTGTCTTTATTACGAAGCCGCCAGTACCATATCCGAAGCGCTCGCCAGTCGGGCAGGTATCTTAATATCCGGCAGGGAGTGAAAATTTTGCGTTTGGCAACCCTGCCGACCATAATCGTTTCGCGAACGCCATTGCGCCGCAGTTTTCTCATCCACCCGCCCGGACGGGCAACCGCTGCCCGGAAAAAAACGTCAACCTCTCCTGCAAGCTCACTGTCGGCGCTGTCGGAAAGTCCTGCGCATACAACTTTCATCCCCGCTCGTCTGGCCCCCTGTGCCACAAGAAACGGCAGCCGTCCCTGGCCGGCTATCAGACCTAAAATTTTTTCACCCCTTTTGTCCATCCCTGTCCTGATGCATCTTTGCGAGCTGTCTTTCCATATCCTTGATTTTCTTTTTCATCTCCGGGAGATATTCTATCAGGCTGTAGGCTCGTCTGGCTTTGCCGGCGTCAATCGCAGGGGCGCCCACAATGGTCGCTCCGTCCGGCACGTCTCCGACCACACCTGCCTGTGCGCCGATTTTGACCATATTCCCGATTTTGATATGTCCGACCACGCCCGCCTGTCCGCCGAGCACACAGTGATGACCCAGCACAGCCGAACCAGCCACTCCCACCTGTGGCACAAGCAGACAATGCGCCCCGATTTTTGTCCCATGCCCGATTGCAACAAGGTCGCCTATCTTGCTGCCGCACCCGATTACCGTATCATCGAGCGTTCCGCGCTCTATTGCGCAGCCCGCCCCTATCTCAACATCGTCCTCAAGAATCACCAGGCCGATTTGCGGTATCTTGTGATGTTCTCCCTCGTGCGTGGCAAAACCAAAACCGTCCTGGCCGATAATCGCGTTTGCCTGGATAATCACTCGGCTGCCTATCCGGCATCCGTCGTAAATCACCGCGTTTGGATACACGATGCAGCCGTCTCCCATTACAACCCCGGGGCCTATAAACACTCCGGGATAAATCTGGCAGTTTGAACCTATTACCGCCTCCGGGCTGACCGTCGCGAAGGGATGTA
>JBGSSG010000254.1:0-4086 GCA_041737185.1 Anaerohalosphaeraceae bacterium | reverse complement strand
CGTACCCCCGAAAAGCCCTGTAAGCAGCGCCGCTATCGGGCGGAAAATCGCAAAAACCGGACCCAGCAGACTGTATGTTACAAAAATACTGTCAATTCCGGTCTGAGGCGTGGAAAGCAGAAAAGAAATCGTCGCGCCCCTGCTGGCGCCGTGCTTATACAAAGACATTGAGACAGGAATCACTCCGCAGGAACACAATGGCAGCGGCACGCCGAACATCGACGCCTTAAACACCGGCCAAAAACCCTTTCCGCCAAGATGCCGCCCAACGGTATCCGCCGAAATCCAGACGCTCATCGCTCCGGCCACCAAAAAACCCAGCAGCAGATACGGAGACATCTTTGCCAGCGTATCCCAGAACTCAATCGCAAACACCAGTGCGTATTTCATATCGTCTCAAAACCAGGCAAATCGCCTGTTTTTGCCTTTTTTGAAAAATATCCGCAACAAACCACAAAAGACATTTTCTGTACAATATAATACGCCGCCGGTCTATGCTCTGTTCGCCGGCCTCTCGCACTTGCCAACTGCCGTCACCTCGAACGAACACGCAAATCGTCATCCATAACGAACACGCACTTTGTCACCCCGAATCCGCCACAGGCGGATGAGGGGTCTGCTTACTCAGCCATTCCTTCCTTAAAAGCGATAACAAGGAATTTTGCCAGGTTAAACAGATTCCTCGCTGCGCTCGGAATGACGATGTGCGCAGGCGCAGAGACCCGTAATGACAGCGTGCGCAAACCCGCAGAGTTATCCCAACGGGTATATTTCTCAATTGGTCTTGCTGTCGAGAAATCCTTCGAGCTGGCGAGCTCTTACCGGGTGCTGCAGTTTTCTGATAGCCTTGGCTTCAACCTGCCGAACTCGTTCTCTGGTTACCTTGAATATGCGTCCGACCTCCTCAAGCGTATAAGTATAGCCGTCGCCTATGCCGTACCGCAGCTTGATGATTTCCCGTTCTCGGTAAGTGAGCGTGCGCAGCACTTCGTCGATGCGGTCGCGCAGCATTTCCTGTGCGGCGGACTGAACGGGGGATTCTACGCTTTCGTCCTCGATGAAATCGCCGAAGTAGCTGTCTTCGCTCTCGCCTATCGGCCTGTCAAGACTGAACGGGTGCTTGCTGATTTTCATAACCCGCCTGGTTTCGGCAAGGCTCATCTCGGCTGCCTCCGCGATTTCGTCGATGGTCGGCTCCCTACCGAGGGCCTGGTGAAGGTTCTTGCTGACCGAACGCAGCTTGCTCATCGTCTCAATCATATGCACCGGAATACGAATCGTGCGTGCATGGTCGGCAATAGCGCGTGTAATGGCCTGGCGAATCCACCAGGTAGCGTAAGTGCTGAACTTGTATCCCCGGCGGTATTCGTACTTGTCAACCGCCCTCATCAGACCCGTGTTGCCTTCCTGAATGATATCGAGAAAACTCAGGCCGCGATTGCGGTATTTTTTGGCTATCGAGACCACAAGCCGCAGGTTGCCGCCGGAAAGCTCCCGCTTGGCCTGTTCATACTGCGAATATACCGCCTCGATGGCGCGAAGTCGCTTGTCTATCTGCCGAGGAGCTTCGCCCGCCAGTTCCTCAAGACCGTCAAGCTCCTGCTTCATCGCCATTATATCTTCCGGCATATAGTCCTTGCCCGCACCTGCCGTTATTACATTCTCAAGCTGGTGCATCTTCCGCCCGATGCCCTGAAGTTTTCGCATCATCGGCTGAATCCTGCTGGTTCGAAGACTCAGTTCTTCCAGAAGCGTGGCGATTTTGCGGCGATTGCGATGCATCTGCTTAATAAATCCCTTGACGCTTTCCACGTCTTTCGACTGCCGGGCCTGTGAAAAAAGAGCGGCATTGCGCTCCAGCAGCCTGCCGACCGTCGTCAGATTCTGCGGCATCCGGTTCTTGACTACCGAACGAATCGGCGTCTCTGCGCTGCTCATCTTCATCGTACGGTCAAACGGCAGCGAACCGTCGTCAACCTGCTGCAGAATCTCCACCGCGGACCTGGCGCAGTAATCGCACTCCAGCACCTTTCGGCGAAAGGCCATCCGCGTAAATTCTATCTTCTTGGCAAGGCTTATCTCCTGTTCGCGCTTCAGCAGCGGGATTTCGCCCATCTGCGTCAGGTACATCCTGATGGGGTCGTCGATTCTTCGGCCTTCGCCTTCAACAAGCTTTTCTTCGAGCGCCAAATCCCCGCCAAGAAGCGCATCCTTACCAGGTTTGGCTTCTTTGTCGCTTTCCTCAAAATCATCCGGATGCTCTTTACCGGCCGATGCCTCGTCAAGAAGCTGCACACCCATCTCATCAAGGGTCATCAGCAGACCATCCAGCCGGTTCGGACTTATCGCCTCGTCAGGAAGCCGGTCGTTTATCTCGCCATACGTCAGGTAACCCTGCTCTTTGCCCTTGTCAATAATCGCCTGGATGGCCTGCTCGACCTTCTGCTTCAACTCCGGCACCAAAGACAGATCAGCAACCTCCGGTTCCACCAGGCCTGCTGAAAGTTCCAGCACTCTGTCTTCAGGGTCTTCGTCCAGCAGTTCGTCCGGAATCAAATCATCCACGTGCAGCGGCAGGTCTGATTCCAGTTGCGGCTCTTCCAAATCCTGATGCTCTTCTTTCTTCTTTTTATTTTCCATTTATGACCTTTAATGAATGCGTCTTTGCTGCATTTTTTACAATCTGCGGCTGCGCCGACCACCAGCCATTTCTTTTGCCGTCAAGACCCTGTAAATCCGATGTTTCTCGGATTTCCCCCGCGCTGTGTCAGCAACGACTGAATCTGCGTCAGCGATTCGGTATCGTTCTCTCCGCCGAGGGACTGTTTGAGCTGCGCGGTCTGCTGCTCCAGCAGAGATATGTTCAGCGTGCGGCAGGCCTGGTCAAGACGAGGCAGATAGTTGCCCTTTTCACTGCCCTGCCGTTCCATATCGGTAAGCAGTTTGGCGGATTCGACATCCTCAACCCTGCCCAGAACCTGGGCTATCGTCGGCTCTATGCCTTGTTTGAGAAAATCAAAAAGCACATCGGCAATCGGTTTCATCTTACCCGTGAACATATTCGTCTGGATTTGCCCGGCATAGCCGGCATACAATCCCGGCTCATTGAGCAGTACCTCCAGCACCTCTCGCTGAGCCTGCTCAAAAGTATCGGTACGGCTGTCCGGTGTTTTTGTTCGCTCCGCTTCGGGAGCGGATTTCCCCTTTTCTTTAACCATCCGTGTAAGTTCATCGTCGATTCGTCCGGCCGGTATATCCATAAGATTGCAAAGCCTGCCGACAAGCACACCCCTGCTTATTTCATCCATCTGACCTGCGTAAATGGCGCTTGCCGCGGTCTGCAAAAACTCCTGTATTACCTGCGCCCTGCCGGACACGGAATCTTTTCCATCAAGCCTTCCAACAGCGGATTTCCACGCGTATTCTATCACATCCTCGGCTCTTGCCAACACCGCGGTAAACGCTTCGGCTCCGCAGCTTAACAGATATTCGCAGGGGTCCTTGCCTTCCGGAACAAAGGCAAGACGGATATCCACCTTTTCAGAAAGGCAAACCTCAAGCGCTCGCTCGGCAGCGGTCCTGCCTGCCGTATCGCTGTCAAAAACCAGCGCCACCTGCGGCGCATATCGGCGAAGCAATCTGGCATGTCCGCTTGTCAGACTGGTTCCCAGCGACGCTATCACATTTGTAATCCCGAACTGATGAGCCATTAAAACATCGGTATAGCCCTCAACTACTACCGCCCTTTTTTCACGAACAATCGAATGGCGGGCCTTGTCAAGCCCGTACAGACATCTGCTCTTGTCAAAAAGGCCCGTTGCGGGCGAATTCATATACTTGGCCGGGTCATCGCCGAGCGTTCTTCCGCCAAATCCAATCACCCTGTCCCCAACGTCCACAATCGGAAACATCAGCCGGTTGCGAAACTTATCATAGCAACCCGCCTGTTCCCTTCTGACCGCAAGCCCCGCCTGCTCAAGCGACGATTCTACTAACCCTGCTCTTTTGGCCTTTGAACACAGGTCGTCCCAACTGTCCGGTGCAAAACCAAGCCGCCAGTCTTTGGCTGTAGTCTCTGTGATTCCA
>JBGSSG010000207.1:0-5443 GCA_041737185.1 Anaerohalosphaeraceae bacterium | reverse complement strand
TTTGCCGGCTCCAAAAGCTCAAGCCGTTCTCCGGCCGTGCCGCGACCGCACAAAATTAACAACAAAAATAACGGCAATATCAATTTGATTTTCATAAACATACTTTCTCAAAAAGCGGGTAAAGAGTCCTGCTCAAGTATTTCCCGCGTTATTTCCGCGGCGATTCGAACAAACTCGGAACAATTGGAAAACGCTCCGGGCTGTTTGGCGGCAATTTGCCCCTGTGGACTGGATAAGTCAAACCCCAGCAAATCCCGGCAGTACATCGACCCCGCCCTGGTCTTGAATTCCTCACCAAGCAGGCGGACTTTCTCGTAAAGCCTGTACTTCGATGCTTTGTCCAATGCCTTGTCGCTGCCGAATTTAAGCCCCAGCACCATTGCCGCCCCTGTCAGCGACCCGCAAAGGCCGCCCATCAGGCCAAATCCGCCTCCAAACCCGCCGGAAAGTTTAATCCCAAGCGACCGGTCAAGATTGAACTGCTCCGCCCAGGCCGTCAGAATCGCCTGCGAGCAGGAAAAACCCTCTTCAAACAATGCGACTGCCTCATCAACGGGACTTTTCATAAATCAATCCTTAAAATTTGCTCAATGATTATAGTCTTCGGCAGCCTGTTTGAAAAGCAAAACCCTTGTCTGTCGGGTGGGCTTTAGCTTTCGCAAACTTCCTGCCACTCCTTACGCAAAAATTCCGACAGAGGCGCAATTGTCTTTTCTGAAAAATCAAATAAAACCCCCGCGGCCTCGAACAGTTCCGGCAAAGGCCTGCTTCCGCCAAGGCAAAGCGCCTTCTTGTAGATTGCAAGAGTCTCTGATGGTTCTGTTTGCGACCGCTTCCAGATATTCAGCGACGCAAGTTGAGCTATCCCGTAATCGATGTAATACAGCGGCACCTGGTAAAAATGCAGAATTGCCTGCCACATAAACCGTCGATGCTCTTCCAGCCCGGCCCAGCCCAGCGCATCCTGCCCGAAACGATTCTGAAGCTCGACCCACATATCGTTCCGCTGCTCGTCTGTGTGCTCGGGGTTTTCATACAGCCGGTGCTGAAAGGCGTCATTGGCAGCAACAGAGACAAGAATCCGCATAGCATTCTCAATCTGAATCCGCCGCCATCGGCGCATATCCGCCTGACTGAAAAAAGCCGTAAGATACGGCATTGCCAGCAGCTCCATCGTCATCGACGCCACCTCCGCAAACTCCATTGGGCTGTGCCGGTAATCAAGAAGTGCATCGGCCCCGGCAAGCGCAGCGTGAAACGCATGGCCCGATTCGTGCAGCATCGTCCGCAAATCGTCCGCCAGCCCCGTGGCGTTGGCAAAAATGAACGGCTTCCTCGCAAGGTCAAGTGTGCACTGATATCCGCCCGGAGCCTTGCCTTTGCGGTTCATAATGTCAATAAGCCCCCGCTCGACAAGGTCGTCAAAAATTTCTGAGAGCTGCCCGTCAAGCCTTGCGAAAATTTTCTTAAGGCCGACCAAAAGCTCTGTTCCGTTCTCGAAGGGCACAAGAGCAGGACGCCCCAGCGGGTCGCACGTCAGGTCCCACGGGCCAGGCCTCTCAATACCCATCTGTTCGGACCTGTGCCGCCATACCTGCTTTTGCAGCGGGACAATATAATCCTCGACCGCCTGATGATATCTTCGGCAATCCGCAGGCAAATAGTCAAAACGGTGATATTGCCTGAATTTGTACAAAACATAATTGTCCATTCCCGCATTCACCGCCGATTGATGACGCAGCTTGAGCATTTCGGAAAAAAGCTCCCCAAGCGGACCAGTCTGTCGCGCCCTGCAATTTGCCAGCGCAAGCCAGGCCTCCTTGCGGGTATCGCGGTCCTGGTCCTGAAGAAAGATTCTCATTCCCTCCGGCGTGTACTCGCCGTCGCGGAATTTGACGCTCATCGAACCTGTTATCTGCTGGTATTGCTGTTTGCAAAGCTCATCTTTTGTCAGCAGGGGGATATTTTGGGGGCGATAAAGTTCAGCGTCCGTTCTGTGATTGCGAACATAAACTTCATAACGTCGTCCGCCGGATGAAAATCGTTTTCTCAAATCAAGATACTTTTTATCAAGCCGGTTCGTCATCTCCCCCACAACAGGCTGAACGTCCTCGATAAAATGCCTGTACGCCTGTGCCCGCGACGGGTCGTCTGTCTGGCAGGTCATACGTATATAGAGTATGGAACATCGCTGGTGCACCGCTGCCTCAAGCTCGCTTCGCAGGAGAACAAATTCCTCAAGCTCCGATTCACAATCAACCGTCAGAGCAAGCAGCCTCTCATAAAGCCCGACAACCTGCTCCCTGCTGCCCAAATCTGCTTCAGCCGGAACAAACCGAAAAGGCTCTTTCGGTTCGAGAGCCGACAAAGCGTCGTCTGTTGAATCAGCGTTTTTGTGCATATCCGTATTTTACCCTTTCGGACATTCCACCATTGCCGGTGCGGATTATATGACAAAAGGCGGAGATTGCAAGAAAAGCGCCGATTGGGCCGTCGCGGATATGATAAAAGCCAGGGGCCGGGAGCCGTTGAATTTATTGTGCTCCCGGCCGAAAGTATCTTCCTGGAACTGGAGGAGGAAAAGTTTAATTGGAAATTTTTGTCCTTAGCGAGAAAAACAAAACTCCGGCTATACACACCAGAACCGTGCACGGCTGCGGTGCAAAAGCCCGTGTTGCCATATATTGCGCAATGGGTTGCAGGCTCAGCGTCAATGAACACGCCAACACAACCGGCAGTATGATAACAAGACGTCTTATCATAATTTCCCCCCGTGCAGTTTCTTTACTGTGTCGCTTTGAAAGCAGTCGCTTGATTATTCCGGCTGCGATTCTTCCAGCTTTTTGCGAAGAGCCGCATTTTCCCTGCGCGTGGCCTCAAGGTCGAAAATCAAATACTTGACGCCCAGACGCAGATAATCAAGTGAATTATGAAGTACCTGCAACTTGTCCTCGAGTTGACGCTGAAGCTGCCGGCTTTTCCTCGCCAAAATCAGTATTCTGGCCTTCTGCGGCGACGGCAGCGTCCCGGAGTCTTCCGTCAGTTCATTTACTTTCTTCTCAAAGCTGAATTGACTCATCATCACCCCCAATTGTCTATTGTTTATCCTCCGAAGCCATAAGCTTCTTTCTCAAAGCCTAAGAAACCTGACAGTAGTTTAACAGATTGGGTTTTGTTGCCCCCGCTCGATTTTCTTTTCCGACTGAACAAGGGTAATCTTAGCAAAAAAGGCCGGAAAATTCAACAAAAACAGCTTTCATCGGCAAATTATCGCCCCCAATCGCCGTTTTTACGCAATGGCGTTCTGTCTTATCGGGCATATGTTGAATTTTTTCTCAGCCGCTTTGTGCGTTCGGACAATTCTGGATTGACAGTCGGACGCTTTCGGATAATATGAACGTGCCGGGGCGATTAGCTCAGTTGGTTAGAGCGCACGGATCACACCCGTGAGGTCACAGGTTCGAATCCTGTATCGCCCATGCCTGTAATGCCTTTCAAATTAAAGACTTGCAAGCTTTATTTTTATTTTTGCCAAATGGAATTTAAGGCGATTAATAGGAATTGTTTTTAGACGGTATTTAGACATGATTTTCATAACTCATTATTGTTTCAATTTTTCTTAGTCTCCCCGGTGTTCGTTTTTTTTCGCCGTTTGTTATCACATATTCCAAGTCAGATTTGCTGAATGCGAGGAACCTGCCGATTTTTCTCGGTTTGAGTATTCCCTTCCTGACCATATCTGTATATCGTTTGCTCTGGATGCACCATATTTGACGCCGGCATCAAGTATATAGTTTAAGAGTTAATCGTGAAAGGCGTTTGTCCATTTCACGCTGAACCGGTACAATGGACATAAGATGGCAATGACATCCAAAGAAAGAATTTATGCGATTTTGCGGGGACGGCCTGTGGGTCGTCCTGCAGTAACGCCGATATTTATGGCGTGGGCAGCCCATTTCATCGGGCGAACCTACCGCGATTATTATCTGGATTGCGACGTTCTGGTCAAGGCTCAGCTTGCGGCAGCCGAGGCCTTTAACCTGGATCAGGTCAGCGCAATCAGCGATCCGTGGCGTGAGGCCTCCGCCTACGGTATGACGTTTGAGTATCCGGCCGAAGGCGTCGGAAAACCCCTCGGCTATCTGATTCAAAACACTGAGGATATTGAGAAGATTCAACTTCTGAATCCCAACGAGCATCTCCGAATGAAACAGCGTATTGACAGTATTCGCATGATGGCCAAAGCTGTCGGCCAGACCCACAGTGTACTCGGATGGGTGGAAGGGCCGTTTGCCGAATATGCCGACCTCAGAGGGCTTGAGGCTGCGTTGATGGACTTGATGGACAGTCCGGATCTGTTTGAGCAGGTCGCGGAAATCCTTGTGCAAAATGCGATCCGTTTTGCACAGGCTCAGATTCAGGCCGGGGCGGATATGGTCGGGATTGGCGATGCCGCGGCCAGCCTGATTGGCCTGGACTTGTACCAGCGACATGTGTTCCCGTTCGAAAAAAAACTGATGGACGGCATTCACGAGGCAGGAGCAGTTGCCAAGCTGCATATCTGCGGGAACATCAAAGCCATCATTGCTCAAATGGCCAAGACCGGGGCTGATGTTGTCGATGTGGACTGGATGGTTCCGTTACGAGAGGCCAGGAAATTGGTTGGGCCGGACGTTACCCTTTGCGGTAATTTCGACCCGAGCGGCGTCTTATTACAAGGGACGCCGGACAGTGTGGCCGATGCAGCCAGGGCGTGCATTCGCGACGGGGGCGTACGATTTATCTTAATGCCCGGCTGCGAAGTTCCAATGGATACCCCGGAAGCAAATATCCGGGCGTTTTGTCCTGTGTGAGTCTAACGAAGTGAGAATGAAAAATCAAAATCGGAGATGAAGATGCAGAATAAAAGACAGATTAGCAGGCGGAATTTTATCTATTCAAGCGCTGTTTCGGCGGCTGCTTTTACGATTGTCCCTCGCTCTGCATTAGGAGGTGTCGGCCACACCGCACCCAGCGATAAGTTGAACATTGCCGGCATCGGAGTCGGAGGTATGGGAGCGACCGACCTGGGAAATATGGAGGCGGAAAACATCGTCGCGTTGTGCGATGTGGATGAACAGTATGCCGCCAAGACATTCAGTCGTTACCCGAATGCCAAACGGTATCGCGATTATCGAAAGATGCTGGAAGAGCAAAAGGATATTGATGCGGTGCTCATCGCCACGCCGGACCATACCCATGCGGTCATTACGATTGCTGCAATGCAGGCGGGCAAGCATGTCTATTGTGAAAAGCCATTAACGCATACTATTTATGAGGCTCGGCACGTCGCCAGTATCGCCGGGGAAACCAAAGTGGTGACGCAGATGGGCAACTACGGACGTTCGGGCGAAGGGGTTCGCAGAATCTGTGAATGGATTTGGGATGGGGCTATCGGACAGGT
>JBGSSG010000102.1:0-4930 GCA_041737185.1 Anaerohalosphaeraceae bacterium | reverse complement strand
GTCTGGACTTAACTCAACATAATGAGCGAGCCTATACTATGCTCGAGTAATTGAATGGGGAAAAACCAATGAAACTGATTATTGCTATAATTCAGCCGTATCGACTGGAAGAAGTCAAAGAAGAACTGTACAAAGCCGACGTGAATCTGATTACCGTTTTTGAAGTGCTTGGTCACGGCCGACAGAAAGGAGTCGCGGAAATCTATCGCGGCTTTAAGGAGACCGGCAATCTTCTGCGGAAGATTCGCTTAGAGATAGCCGTAAATGAGGATTTTGTTGACAAGACCATAAATGCGATTACGCGAGGCGCACACACAGGCCAGACGGGGGACGGGAAGATTTTTATTCTCGACCTGGCCGATTGTGTCCGGATTCGCACCGGAGAGCACGGCAAAGCGGCAATCGGTTAATAAAAAGCGTTTCTGCAAAAGAACTTGGATATAAGAGGTTCTCTTGACTTTAAGAACAGGTGAACTATGATAGTTGACGCCGGCGGGATTAGCTTTCCGCAGGCAAAAAACGCATATATTTGGAGAAAATACATGAAAACACCGGAAAACCAATTTGACATAGTCTTCGGTTCTAATGTGTTTAACGAAGCCGTGATGCGGGAACGTCTGCCCAAAAATGTGTACCAGGATTTTTGCCAGGCTCGCGAAGGCAGCAGGGAACTGACGCCCGCCAACGCCGATTTGCTGGCAAACGCAATGAAGGACTGGGCGATTGAAAAGGGAGCAACGCACTTTACGCACTGGTTTCAGCCGATGACCGGCCTGACAGCGGAAAAACACGATGCTTTTATATCGCCCACCGCCGACGGCAAAACCATTATGGAATTCAGCGGCAGGGAACTGACAAAGGGAGAGCCTGACGCTTCTTCATTCCCATCAGGCGGCCTGCGCGCAACGTTCGAGGCCCGCGGATATACCGCCTGGGACATAACCTCTCCGGTGTTTATCAAGGACGCGGGCACCGACACAATTCTTTATATCCCCTCGGCTTTCTGCTCATACACAGGCGAAGCTCTCGACAAAAAAACTCCCTTGCTCCGTTCAATGGAGGCCCTGAGCAGGCAGGCTGTCCGTGTGCTCAAGGCGCTCGGCGATAAAGAGGTGCGCAAGGTTACCGCGACGCTTGGCCCGGAACAGGAATATTTCCTGGTGGACCGCAGCTTCTTTCTCAAGAGGATGGACCTTATTCTTGCGGGAAGAACCCTTTTCGGCGCCCCGTCCCCGCGCGGGCAGGAGATGGAAGACCACTACTTCGGCGCATTGCACGAACGCGTGGCTTCATTTATGAACGAAGTGAACAAGGAGTTGTGGAAGCTCGGCGTATCGGCCAAAACCCAGCATAACGAGGTGGCCCCCGCCCAGTATGAACTCGCTCCTGTTTTTACCACCGTCAATGTCGCCACCGACCACAATCAGCTCATTATGGAAACGCTTCAAAAGGTCGCCAGGCGGCACGGTTTTGTCTGTCTTCTTCACGAAAAACCCTTTGCCGGCGTGAACGGCTCCGGCAAACACAACAACTGGAGCGCGGTAACGGATACGGGCACGAACCTTCTTGATCCCGGGCAGACGCCTCACGAGAACATGGTTTTTATGGTCTTCCTGTGCGCCGTTGTCCGTGCGGTTGACAAGTACGCCGTTCTGCTTCGCGCGAGCGTTGCAAACCCCGGCAACGAACACCGTCTCGGCGCAAATGAAGCTCCGCCGGCCATTGTATCAATTTTTCTCGGCGAACAACTGACGGATATTTTCCGGCAACTGGCCGACGGCGGGGCAAAAACATCAAAACAGGGCGGGCAGTTGCGCCTCGGCATATCGACCCTTCCGCCGCTGCCTAAGGATAGTACCGACCGCAACCGCACCAGTCCGTTTGCGTTTACCGGAAATAAATTCGAGTTCCGTATGGTAGGCTCGTCGCAATCCACCGCAGGTCCGACTTTTGTTATTAATACAATGGTGGCCGATTCGCTGATGGAAATAGCCGATGATCTGGAAAAGGCGCAGGACGTCCGCGCCGCCGCTGAGAAAATACTTCTGAAGACGGCGACTGAACACGCACGGATTATTTTCAACGGCGACAATTACTCGCAGGACTGGGTCAGCGAAGCCGAAAAGAGAGGCCTCCCGAATATCCGTTCGACCGTCGATTCGCTAAAGACCATCGTCGAGCCTGAGCATATCGCCCTGTTTGAACGTCATCGCGTGCTCAGCGAGTCCGAACTGCGCGCCAGGACCGAAGTGCTTCTTGAAAATTACAGCAAGACCATAAACATCGAAGCCGGCACGATGCTCAGTATGGCGCGTCGTCAGATTCTGCCCGCGGCCGTGCGGTATGCCGCCCGGCTTGCCGAGGCGGTCAACAGTATCGTCGCCTCGGGGACAAAGGCCGACACCCAGAAGAAAATGCTCGATAAAGTAAGCGAACTGATTGATTCGCTCAGCAACGCCGTCGAGGCCCTCGGCCAGGCGATTGATACTGCTCACGACGCCCACGGTTCGCTGCGGCACGCCCAGACTTATCGCGACAGAGTTATCCCTGCTATGCAGACGACCAGGCAATACGCCGACGCCCTGGAGCAGATTGTCGATGCCGAAATCTGGCCGCTGCCTACTTACGCCCAGATGCTCTTTATTCGTTAACGAAACCTGCGGCAACGCCGTTTAATCGAACAGGCCCAGCCCTGCCGGGGAAAATTGCAACCCGACAGGGCTGGTTTTTGCCTGCGCGGATGGGAAAACTCGGTTTGTCGGCGAAAAATCCGGCAGCCAAAAAAAACGACAGCCGGATTTGAACATTGACTCAAAGGGTCCGTTTTTATATGCTATACCGAATTTGCCGGACGCCGGAAAACGTCTGCAATACAACAGGAAAACACCGACAATGACATCGATTGCGAAAAATCAGGGTCTGTATGATTCAGGATTTGAACACGATGCCTGCGGCATAGGCGCGGTGGTCAATATATCGGGCAAAAAAGACCATTCCATCATTGAATACGGCAGGGGGGTACTTCTCAACCTTCACCATCGCGGAGCCGCAGGCTCCGACGACGTTACCGGCGACGGGGCGGGCATCCTGGTACAGATTCCTCACGAGTTTTTAAGCGTAGAGGCTGGGAAGCTGAATTTTTCCCTGCCGCCAATCGGCGGCTGCGCCGTTGGAATGGTCTTTGGCTCAAAAAATCAACAGCTTCGTTTCAAATGCGACAAAATACTTGAGAATGCGCTGGTTCATAACGGCCTTGGTGTTCTCGGATGGCGTCAGGTGCCTGTAAAGAATGATTGTCTCGGCCCGATAGCCCTTGCCGCGGAGCCTTCAATCCGTCAAATTTTTGTCGATGGAGGGGGGCTTGAACAGGAGCAGTTCGAACGGCGTCTGTATCTGTCCCGAAGGCGGGCGGAAAAACAGGTTGCCGAGCAAATCGGCCCGGCAGGCGGGGATTTCTATGTAGTAAGTCTTTCCTGCAGGACGCTGTGCTACAAGGGTATGTTTATGGCCCGGCAGTTGTTCGCGTATTATCCCGATCTGGCCGACGAACGTTTTACTTCCGCTCTTGCCATAGTGCACCAGCGGTACAGCACCAACACCTTTCCAAGCTGGCAGCTTGCGCAGCCTTTCCGCTGCATCGCGCATAATGGGGAGATTAATACCCTTAGCGGCAACCGGAACTGTATGCGGATGCGCGAGAAGCATCTTCAATCAGAACTTCTGGGGCCGGACCTGTCGGATTTGATTCCGGTACTTAATCCCCAAGGCAGTGATTCGGCCTGCTTTGACAATATGGTTGAGCTTCTGGTTCGCGCAGGCAGAAGTATGCCGCACGCAATGATGATGATGATTCCCGAGGCGTTCGGCGCCAAGTACCATATCAGTACCGACAAGCGTGCCTTCTATGAATATCACTCGGCCATTATGGAGCCGTGGGACGGACCGGCGGCAATGGTCTTTACCGACGGCAGGTTTTTGGGAGGCACGCTCGACCGCAACGGCCTGCGGCCCTGCCGATATCTTGTTACCACCGACGGTCTGGCGGTAGTGGCAAGCGAAGCCGGCGTTATAGAGTTTCCGCCGGAAAAAATCCGGCAAAAGGGCCGGCTTCAGCCCGGCAGAATGTTTCTGGTCGATACAGGCGAAGGAAGAATCGTTACCGACCAGGAAATCAAAAGCAAAATCGCCCGCCAGAAACCATACCGACGATGGCTCGAGGAAAACCGTATCGAGCTGCGGGGGCTGTTTGACACGCCGCACCTTGACTATGGCGACCCCGAAACGCTTATGACGCGTCTGCGGGCCTTCGGATACAACCGGGAAGAACTCACGATGATTCTTGCCCATATGGCCGCCAACGGCCAGGAACCGGTCGGTTCGATGGGCAACGACTGCCCTCTGGCCGTGCTGAGCGACCGGCCAAGGCTTCTGTACGACTACTTCAAGCAGCTTTTCGCACAGGTGACAAATCCTCCCATTGACCCGCTTCGCGAAGGCCTGGTGATGAGCCTTATGAGCTTTACGGGAAGACGCCAAAACCTGCTCGATGAAACGCCCGAACACTGCCGGCAACTGAAACTGCCGCATCCGGTTTTGACAAATGAGGATATGATTCGTTTGCGGAACGTCAAACGAGAGGATTTTAAGATAGCGACATTGCCGGCGTTTTTTGACCCCCATTCCAACGACCCGGGGCGAAACATCGAACGAAATCTTGAAAAACTGCTTGCCGCGGCTGTGCAGGAAATCGAAAACGGAGCCTCGCTGCTGGTTATCAGCGACAGGGATATCGGTCCGGACAAGGCGCCGATACCGGCGCTGCTTGCGGTTTCTTCCCTGCATCACGGCCTGATTGAAAAAGGACTTCGCGGACAAGCGGGGCTTATTGCCGAGACTGGAGAGGTCCGGGAAGTAATGCATTTTTGCCTTC
>JBGSSG010000021.1:0-4267 GCA_041737185.1 Anaerohalosphaeraceae bacterium | reverse complement strand
CGCCAGCAGTGGGGATAGCTGTGCGTAATCGCGTCTTCTTTAACGAGCAGATTTATTTTCCCCAGATGTTCGATTATGTCCTTGTCGGCCTTGAGGACGTTTTTCCCGACCAGCCACGCCGGCACGGTATCATCATAACTGCCGTCGTCGCGGACAGGCGAATACACCGCAAGGCCGTTCTGTACTCCCGCTATGTAGTCTTCGGCCCCGTGACCCGGCGCAATATGCACTATCCCCGTGCCGTCCGTCGTGGTTACAAAATCAGCGGTTATGACAAACCACGCGTCCTTCTGCGTGGGATTTTTTTCCACAAACGGATGTTTATACCGCAGGCCCCTAAGCTGGCCGCCTTTGACCGGCTTTGAAACCGTATATTGCCCCTCGGCAAGGCTCGCTGCGGAAATGACCGTCTCAAGACGCTGTGAACAAACTATCGAAGTAAAAGTTTTCCCGTCTTTCGAGTATGTAAGTCCGACATAATCAAGCGCAGAATGAACAGCCGCCGCCAGGTTGGCCGTCAGCGTCCACGGCGTTGTCGTCCAAACCATAAGACACACCGCGCCGCCCTGCGATTGTTCAAGGCCCAGAATATGCGACGCTTTTGCCGCGCTTGCCTGTTCAAGTTCGAAATTGACAAATATGCTCGGAGAGCTTATGTCCCGATACTCCAGCTCCGCATCGGCAAGAGCCGTTTCACATCCCACCGACCAGTGTATCGGCTTGAGTTGTTTGTACACCAGGCCGTTGCCCACAAGCTCCGCGAATATTTCCAGAATCCCCTGCTCATAAGATGGTTTCAGCGTCAGGTACGGATTTTCGAAATCCCCAAAAATGCCGAGCGACTGAAACTGTTTGCTTTGCAGTTTGACATATTTGCCTGCGTATTTTTTACAGTGCTGACGGATTTCCAGCCTGCTCATCTGTTTGCCGGCCTCGCCAAGCTCTGCCATCACCTTTACCTCAATCGGCAGACCATGACAATCCCATCCGGGTACATAAGGACACCGGAAACCAGCCATTGTCTTGTACTTTATTACAAAGTCCTTTAAGACCTTATTTATTACATGGCCCATATGTATATCGCCGTTGGCGTAAGGCGGCCCGTCGTGCAGGACATACAGAGGCGCATCCTTTCGCGAATCGAGAATCTGCTGGTAAATCCGGACCTTTTCCCATTCTTTTCGCTGCAAAGGCTCGCGCTGAACCAGATTGGCCTTCATAGCAAAACTCGTCGCCGGCAGATTCAGCGTATCCTTGTAGCTTTTTTTCTCTTTATCTGACATTGCACACCCTTATTGATTCTTTAATAAAGCTCTATCGAAACCCCTATATGGCTGCGTAGATAATTCTCCGGCACTTTCGCGTTTTTTACAGATTTAAGTCTCTAATGCTTTGTTGAAAGCCTTGGCGTAGCCGGAAACCGTCATTCCGAATCCACGCCGCAGGCGGGGTGAGGAATCTGTTATTTTTATCAGATTCCTCGTCCGCCCCCGGCGGACGCGGAATGACGACTTGCAGAGTACGGCAAAATATGTCTGCCCTAAAGCCACAATTTCCTTCGACGGGTCGGCATTCTGTACTATCAGATAGCATGCGTAGCGGGACATATATACGGGACTGACCGGCCTTTGTGCCCCGCTGCCTATATCGACCATTTCGGTGATATCAACGAAATGGTCTTCGATGCGGTGTCCGCTGTTAAAACAGGCTGCTTTGGCCTTTTTGATGACCTGCTCAAAATTGCGGTAATCGGAATAGCCAAGAATCAGCGAAAAATCCCTGCTCGACCAGTATTCATTGCCGGTATCGTTGGTTCGCTTGATTTGTTCGAACGGCGAATCATTGCCAGTAGGAGGCGTTTTGGTAATCTCATTAGCCATATTAAGTTTCTTCTTCAAATATTCTGATTTCGGCGGCGGGCAGATTAACCCTGTTTCAGCCATTGGCAGTGTACGTCTTTACCGTGTTTCTGTCAAGAAAACGTCGTTCTCCTCATTTTTGCCCCGTACTCTTTCACTTATACAAATCGGCACATCATAATCCCAAACAAAAAAAACCGTAAATTCTGTTAAGAGCCGGTTTCTTTAGCCCGCAATGCCAGCTTATTCGCGCCATCCACCACAAGTATTTTTACCTGCGGGTTTTCTTTTATCCACCCGTCAACTATCCGCTGCACATCCCTGGCCGGCTCCATATGCCCGGCACGAACAACCTCATCAGGAAGCTGCGAATACACCCACAACCTTCGCAGCCGCTGTATCATTTGCGCAAAACGCCACGGCTTATGGCTGAACAGCTTATATTGCCCCTCAATAGCCTTATAAATCTCCTCAAACGGCCGGGTCAGCAGATTCCAAAAATGCTCCATCGACCGCTGCGGCCCTATCCCTTCGGCGCACGCTACGACAAACAAAACCTCGCCGCCCTGTGCCATTGCCGCCTTAGTCAGCTCCAGCGCACGCTGGGCGATATACAAATCAATGTCATTCGGATATCCGCCGGGACTTACTATCATCCGCTCGGCAGGTTCCACTTGGCGGACATTCCACTTATCGCATAACGAAAATGCCTGGCCGCACACTTCCCTTGCCGGACCGAACCCCGCCCAGCCAACCGCCTGTCCCGAACTTATCGTCGCCATCGCCCAGAAGGGTCTGCCGCGAACTATCATCTCCATCGCCTCTGTCTGGTCTTCTGCCAGCGGCCCAACCTGCTGCGCCGGATTGCTGTGCCACGGATGTGCGCAAAAGCAACTGCGCTCATCGAGGGCAAGTGCGTGATTGCCGCGGGCTGTCTCATAATCACAGACCCCCGGCACAAAATTCTTTACCGGGTTCGAATACCCCGCGAAATAATGCGGCTTTATATCGCTGACCGCCAGAAAAACCTCGCCCCACTGGACCTCCGCGTTATACCGAACGCGTGTTCCCCGGCTGGTTGTCCCCGCGTCAATAAAATCATTTTCCCGGCAGTCGTGTATAAAAACCTCAAAGTCTTTCAGCCCCGCACGTTCCGCAAGAGCGGTAACAATCGCGTGTATGCGTTCGTTTTCTTCGGTTAAAGCTGTGTGCGTGCCGGTGCAGATAAAAAACCGTACCCCCGCCGCCCCAGTCAAGAATCCAAGCAGCCCCGCAATCGCCTGCTCTATCGGCGTATCGCGAGTCCCGTCAGGCAAAAGAACGCACACCCGCCTGCCGCGCACAAGCTCCGCAAACTCCTGACCCTTTTGTGCCGGCGCCTCAAAAACCTGCCGCGCCGACATAGTTTCCCATCCTGAGCCGGGACGAATCACCTCGGCAACATTCACATCAGGAATCTGAAAACTTATACAGCCTCTGTTATATTTAATCTCAATCTTCATATCCGACAGTACGAAAATTCCCGGCGCCATTATATCCGATAAAACCTGTTTGCAATCGCCTTTTTTATTGTATAATTATCCGCTATGGCTGAAAATAATTCCGCAAAACCCGTGGTTGCGCCGCTATCCAAGCAGTTTATGACGGCAGGACCTACGCTGCATTACAGCTATAGCAACGTTCACCAGTGCTGGGGACTTTCCATCGCGGTATATATAGGGGCCTGTTTTTTCTGGAGCAGGCTGCTGACCGGCGAAGACCTCGCGGTGCGTATCACGGATATCTTTCTGCCGCATTTGTGGAATCTGGGCCGTTTTACCGTCGAACCGTTGAGTATATTTGAGTACCCCTGGCACATAGTAGTGCTGGGCTCGCTGATGGGAGTTCTGGCGGCCACACCCGTACTGACCGCTCAGCTCTTGAGTTTCCGATACTGCATACCGATGATTCTCTCCGCAATGCTCGTGGGCAAGCTCGGACTGTTTGGCGTTTTTATGATGGTAAGCTGCGCCGCCGTTGCGTGCCGGCCTTTACGGTTCCGTTCGAGATTTATCTCTATGGCATTATGTATGGCGCCGCAAATGATATACTGGACGGCCTTCGGCGGATACCAAAGCGCCGACCCTTTGCGATGGGGATGGTCGTATGCCCCATGGGTCTACGCCTGGCTGATTAGTCTCGTTATGGCAGGCGTCATACTGGGCGCCGGGCATTTCAACAGGTACAAGCCGGGCCTGATATGGATCACTTCGGCGGCAATTACAGCGGCGATGTTTGGCGTTTTTACCTGGCGCATAGGGTTTGCCGAACTGGATTACCAACTGTACGTGGCCGGAAACAATCCCGAGGAGGCGGTGGAGTTTTACGACCATTCGCTCTCAAATGTTCTCGACGACGTCATCGGAGAC
>JBGSSG010000012.1:0-4045 GCA_041737185.1 Anaerohalosphaeraceae bacterium | reverse complement strand
CGGACAGGTACGCGAGGTGGAAGCCTGGTGCAGTCTGTCTTATTATCCCTGGGGACATGCCTATTGGAGCACGACGCATCCGCGAAAGCCGGTCGAGACCCCGCCGATACCCGACACGCTGGATTGGGACTTGTGGATCGGGCCGGCACATTATCGGGACTATCATCCCTGCTATCATCCGGGCTGCTGGCGGGCCTGGTGGGACTTTGGGAGCGGCATGATGGGCGATCGCGGCTGTCATACGCTGGATCCTGTTTTCTGGGCGTTGAAACTGGGACATCCGACCAGCGTCGATGCCAGTGTTTCTGATTTTAATGAAGACACCCATCCTGTGGCGGGCATCGTTCGCTACAATTTTCCGGCCAGAGACCAGATGCCGCCGTTGAAATTAACGTGGTATGAGGGGCTTGTACCGCCCCAGCCGGATGATATTGAAGATGGAAGAAGGATGGGGGATGCCGAGGGCGGAGTCTTGTTTAAGGGGGACAAGGGTACGCTGACGTGCGGCGTCTATGGGGACACCCCTCAGTTGATTCCCTACCGCAGGATGCAGGAGTATAAAAAACCCGAGCCGACGCTGCCCCGCGTCAATGGAACCCATCAACAGGATTGGATACAGGCCATTAAAGAAGGACGAAAGGCCTGTTCCGATTTTGCCGTTTCCGGCCCGCTGACGGAGGTCGCTTTGTTGGGCAATATTGCAAAACGAATGCAAACAAAACTGTATTGGGACTCGGAAAACCTGAAAATAACCAACTCTCCACAGGCCAGTCAATATATTACAAAACAATATCGAGAGGGATGGTCGCTATAACATAAATGAACAAGATGTTACAAGAAATGAAATGGGGACTGACGCAAATCGGGTTTTGGGCTAAAAAAGGAAAGCCTTGAAATCGTTAAGTTCAACAATTTCAAGGCTTTACAGCAACGAGGCCGAAGGGGCTCGAACCCTCAACCTTCGGATCGACAGTCCGATGCTCTAACCAAATTGAGCTACGGCCCCAATCAGGGGAAAAGTATTTAACATATCGATAGTCCGACTGTCAATAGAAAAAAACAAAGGCCCGGAAGGGCAAATTCTCAAATAGATGAAATTTTTTGTAATTTTCTTCAAACTTTTTTGTCTTCCTTCGTATCAATACTGGAAACAGGTGCGTTATTGGTCCTTAAAACCATTTCGCAGGCCTGAAAACGTGGCAGGGGCGGCTGTCCGATAAAAACCCTGCCATTATGATATAAAAAAGGGCTGAAGTCCTTTTCTGCTTGACATTTGCGGGTGTTTTTGGTATGTTGGCGTAAACTCGCCGGATGACTTTTCCGATAAGATATGGATTCTTATTGTCCCATCCTCGGGTGGATGGGTGTTTGTCTGTTTGGACAAAATCGGAAAGGCAATTATGAAACCTGGGACTAAAATCCATAGGGAGGGTAATATGTTAAGAAAAGTTTTGGTGGGGCTGGTATCGTTATTTTTGGTTTTTTCGGCCATTTCGTTTGCCGCAACGGCTGAGTACCGCGAGGGATATCTGCTGGTCAGGTTTTCCAAGACGGGGACGGATTCAGCGTCAGTTGCTGCGCGTCAGGTGGTACTTACCGCAGCCGGCGGGGGGACAATCGAGAAGATGTACACGATTGTGCCCGGCCTTGGGCTGGTGAAGCTGCCGGACGGCGCCAGCGTACTGAATGCGAGAATGTCGTTTAACTCTACGCCCGGCGTGGTCTATGCCGAGCCGGATTATATTCAGAGATTCCAGGCAATTCCCAACGATACACGTTTTGGTGAATTGTGGGGGATGAACAATACAGGCCAGACCGGCGGCAAGGTTGATGCTGACATTGATGCGCCGGAGGCGTGGAATCTGGCCACCGGCAGCAGGGATATTATCGTAGCGGTGATTGATACCGGCGTGGATTACACTCATCCCGACCTTGCGGCCAATATGTGGACAAACACGGCGGAATTAAATGGCCAACTGGGTGTGGATGACGACGGGAACGGGTATGTCGATGATATTTACGGGTATGATTTTGTAAACGGCGACGGCGACCCGATGGACGATTACGGCCATGGTACGCACTGTTCAGGCACAATTGGAGGAGTAGCTAACAACAGCCAGGGCGTAGCCGGGGTTTGCTGGAACGTTCGCATTATGGCGTTGAAGTTTTTATCCGCCAGCGGCAGTGGTTCAATTTCAGCCGCTATTTCGTGCGTTCAATATGCCGTGCAAATGAAGGCGACGCTGACAAGCAATTCGTGGGGCGGAGGCGGATACAGTCAGGCACTGTATGACGCCATTGCGGCGGCGGGAAGCGCCAATCAACTCTTTGTGGCCGCGGCCGGAAACTATTCAAATGATAACGACAGTATTCCGTTCTATCCGTGCACTTATGACCTGGACAACATTATTTCTGTGATGGCCACTGACCGACAGGACCTGAAGGCTTCATTTTCGCACTGGGGGAAAACGACCGTAGATATAGGCGCTCCGGGTGTTGACATATTGAGCACGGTGCTGGGCGATAGCTACGAGTTTTATGACGGTACTTCGATGGCCTGTCCGCATGTATCCGGTGCATGCGCGATTGTCTGGTCGGTGAGCAAGACGCAAACTTATGCGCAGGTAAAAGACAAGATAATGCGCACGGCGGATGTTCTGTCGTCGCTTAAGAATTTTAGTGTTACCGAAGGCAGGCTGAATTTGTACCGGGCGGTGCAGAGCGCGATGATAGACATTTTGCCGCCTACGCCTGACCCTGCTGAATGGGACATTCGGCCTGTAGCTACAGGTTTGCAGACGATTGTAATGCGGGCCAAGACAGCCACGGACACGTCCGGCGTGCAGTATTTCTTTGAATGCGTCGGCAATTCGTCTTTCAGCAGCGGCTGGCAGGACAGCAATCTTTATAACCGCAACGGTTTTGCGCAGGGCACAACCTATACATTCCATGTGCGTTATCGCGATAAATCCGCGCAGTTGAACATGGGCGGGTGGTCGGAATCGGTATCCACAACGACAGCGACGGGTACGGACACGCTGCCGCCTGCGCCGAATCCGACGCGATGGAAGGCCCGTCCGCGCAAAATTAACCCGACTACCGTAGCGATGGAGGCGGAGACTTCGTATGATGAAAGCGGCGTGGAGTATTTCTTTGAATGCACGGCCACAACGGATCCGGCATATTCGGCCAATCCGTCTGCGCTGAGCAGTTCCTGGCAGGCTTCGCCGGTGTTCACAAAGACCGGATTAAGTTCTGCGGCTCCCGGCAATAATTACACTTATCGGGTTCACGTCAGAGATAAATCGGTCAACAATAATATGACGGACTGGACCAGCCAGGAGTCGGTGCTGCTGGCTCCGCTTCCGCGGAATCTTGAAGTGCCATTTCCGTACGCGACGATTTCGGCGGCGATATCGGCTGCCAACCACGGCGATACGATTATTGTACATCCCGGCATTTATACCGGTTCGGGCAACCGCAACCTTGATTTCCGGGGCAAGGCCATCACCATTCGTAGTGATGACCCGGAAAATCCGACGATTGTGGCAAGCACAATTATTGATTGTCAGGGCGCAGAGGCGAGCGGCTCGTATTATGGGGGCGATTCTGATACGCCTGATGGGACGGGAAATTATTCGCATCGTCGCCGTGCGTTTGTTTTCAAGAGTGACGAAGACAGAGATTCTGTTCTTAATGGTCTGACGATTATTAACGCTTATGCGGTGAACAATCCGCAGACAGCGCCTGTTATGACAAGCTTCGTTGCGGATGGTCTTGGAGCTTATGGCGGAGCGATTATTGGTCTTGATGGCGCCAGTCCGACAATCAAGAACTGCGTGTTCAGGGATTGCGCGGCGATTGGGCAGGACGGTCGAAACGGCAATAATGGTCTTGCGGTTCTTGCTGACAGCGGCCAAAGAGGCAATGACGGCGAGGACGGCGGACACGGCGGCGAGGGTCGCGGCGGCGCAATGTACTTCGGACAGGGTTGTTCGCCTGCGATAAGCAATACTCAAATCATAAACTGCAGGGCCAACGGCGG
>JBGSSG010000419.1:0-1722 GCA_041737185.1 Anaerohalosphaeraceae bacterium | reverse complement strand
GAAAACCGGTTCAAGCCGTAAAAAATCCGCAGACATGTTCCTCCCTGAAAAACGCCATATTTGAAAAAATCGGTTCTGCTCAATGCCGCCAGAGCAACTTCCTGGGTAATCTCCCTGATGGCATGTTCTTCTTCCAGTTCCGATTTACAGTTATAGGAGTTTAACCTTTCCTGAATAAGCTTGATACTCATAGCCTTAAATCCTTTCTTACGCCTTTGAGAAATTTCACAACTCGCCGGCTTGCGTAGTTTTCAATCAAAGCATCGAGTTCATCCGCAGCGACAGATTCAAACTCGTCCGGCTCGATTCGCAGGCTTTCGATAGCGGGCTTCAACCATGCCCAGTCTTTTTTGTGGACATATACATAATCTGCCAGTGCTTTAATCGGAGAAGCCAGCAGGAAGACATCTCCCGCGTCATCTGTCAATCTTTCGACGCCGGCATAGAAAACCTTTTGCGGTACACGATTATAGCTGAATGCCCCCAAAGGGTTTTTGAACTCTTTTGATTTGCCTGAGGATGCACTCGTTAGCGTATATACCGCTTCTGGAATCCAGCCGTGCCAACTGAGGGCGGATTCCAAGCTGATGTACGATGGGCCGTAGATATGCTGAGCCAGTGCATAGAGGTTGATAGTTTTCTTCTGGTACTTCGGGGCAAGGCAGTACAGGCCTCTGCGGATATGGAGGATCTCGTCGCCGGCGATTGCACGTTTGACAAGGCCATATCTCTTGTCCTCGCTATCGGGAAACAGGGTAGCCACATCCTGGCTTGTAAAATAGCCATAAGTGGCATTTTCAAACATTTTTTCGGTCAACTTGTTCATATTATACTCACTGCACTGTCAAACTATGACAGTATTTGGTAATTATATGCCATATCGACAAATATTGCAAGCAAGATTAAATAAAACGGTCGAAAAATGACGGTTATTGGAAAATATGGTGTTTTTTTGCTGCTACCACCCATCACGATGACTGAAAGATACAACGCGGATATGGTAGGTTTTGACACAAAAGCATCCGCCAATTCTCCTTAGGTCTTTTCCCACAAAGGGCTTAAAGCACACGGTTGGTCCTTTTTATACCGCTTATAGGCTCTGAAATTCAAAAAATCCTGCTGATTGCCAACCGCCCCGAATTTCTTTATACTTGCCGCATTGTACTAAGCAGAAAGGTCAAAAATGCCATCGGGTATTATTAAAATTGCCACCTGTCAGTTTCCGGTAAGCAGCGATATCAGCTATAATGCCGGTCAGATTGCAGACCTTGCCCGGCAGGCTGCCGACAAAGGAGCGGACATCGCCCACTTTCCCGAATGCGCACTTAGCGGCTACGCGGGCACGGACTTTGACAGCTTTGACAATTACAACTGGCCCCTGCTGAAAGAAAAAACACTTGAGATAGTGGCTCTTGCCGCCGAACGGAAACTCTGGCTGGCGGTCGGCTCATCCTGCCGCCTGACAGAACCCAACAAGCCCCACAACTGTCTTTATCTTATATCGCCCGAAGGCAAAATCGCCGACAGATACGACAAACGCTTCTGCACCGAAATCGACCTTGCCAACTATACCCCCGGCAATCGCTTCGTCGTATTTGACATCAACGGCGTCCGATGCGCACTGCTTGTCTGCTTTGACCTGCGATTCCCGGAAATATACCGGGCATTATACAAGATGGGCGTTCGCTGCATTTTTCAGTCATTTTACAACGCACGACAGAA
>JBGSSG010000415.1:0-2623 GCA_041737185.1 Anaerohalosphaeraceae bacterium | reverse complement strand
CAAGCCGATACTGCTGATGAAGGCCGGCGTAACCGAGGCCGGCGCAAGGGCCGCAAGCTCGCACACCGGAAGGCTTGCCGAAACCGAAAGCGCTTATGAGTGCGTCTTCGAACGGGCCGGCGTCGTACGCTGCGAATCCATCCGCGGTCAGTTCGACTTTGCCCGCGCATTTGCATTGGCCCCCTGCCCGGCAGGGCCTCGAGTTGCCGTCATTGCCAACGCAGGCGGGGCAGGTATTATGGCCGCCGACGCCATCGAGCGCGAGAACCTCGAACTGGCCAGGCTGACCGAACAGACTGTCAGCCGGCTTTCGCTTTCTGAAGAATTATCACGACTTACAAGCATCACAAATCCCATCGACCTTATGGGCGACGCCCTTGCCGCGCGTTATGAATTTACTCTTCGGGTCGTTCTTGAAGACCCGAACGTCGATACTGTTCTGGTGATGCTCAGTCCTCACGCTATGACCGAGTGCGTCGAAACGGCACGGGCTATCGTGAGGGTCAAAAGCGAAAACCCGCAAAAACCCATACTGGCCTGCTTCCTCGGCGCAAGCCGCATCGCAGAGGCCGTCGGTATCCTTAGAAATGGGAAAATTCCGCAGTATGATTGCCCCGAAAGCGCCGTAAAAACAATAAAGGTGATGAGCCGCTACGCCGCCTGGCGGGAAAGACCCAAACGCGTCGTAAAACTGTTCTCCGTCAACCGGCACAAGGTTGACAGAATCATCGAACGGCACATCCGGATGGGACTTGCCGAAATCGGCGAGATGGAAGCAAAGGAAATCCTCGAGGCGTACGGATTTGTTACCCCGGCAGGGGGGCTGGCTACCACGCCGGAACAGGCGGCAGGCATCGCCGCACGAATCGGTTTTCCCGTCGTGCTCAAAGTCTGGTCGCCGGACATAATTCATAAAACCGATGTCGGCGGCGTCAAACTCAACGTTGCCAGCCAACAGGAAGTTATGGACATCTTCGACCTGATGATGTACCGAATACCCAAAAAAGCGCCCAGCGCACATATCCTCGGTATCAGCGTCGAACAGATGTCCAACACCGGTCGTGAAGTCATTCTCGGAATGAACCGCGACCCGCGATTCGGTCCGCTGATGATGTTCGGTATGGGCGGAAAACTCGTCGAGGTACTTGAAGACGTGGTGTTCTATCCCGCGCCCCTGACCTCTGACGAGGCGAGGGAAATGCTCGTCCGCACAAAAACCTACGCCCTGCTCAAAGGTACCCGCGGGGAAGAGGCCGTCGATATCGACGCCATTGCCGAGGCCCTGCAGCGGCTAAGTCAGCTTGTTACCGAATTTCCGCAGATTAAGGAAATGGATATCAACCCGTTCGTAGTCGGTCGCGAGGGAACGACGCCGATAGCCGTCGATGCGATGATGACTCTCGAAAATTCCGAACGTGCGGTAAAAGACTGATTTGCTGTAACCAATGGAGTCCGCAATGAATAATTTTGACTGGAAAAAAAAATACGGCTATTTAATCCGTTCCGACCTCCAGGCCGTCAAACTGATAAAATCCGGCGACCATATCTTTATCGGGACAGGCTGCGGCCAGCCACAGCGCCTTGTAAATGCACTTGTCGAATACGGCGACCATATCTCCGACGCGCACATCATTCACCTGCTGACGATGGGCGACGCTCCTTATGCGAGCGAAAAATTCCGCGAAAAATTCAAAATGAACAGCTTCTTTATCGCTGAAAATGTCCGCGGCGCATTTGAGCAGGGCATCGGAGACTACACCCCGATTTTCCTTTCCGACATCCCAAATCTGTTCGAAAGCGGCCAGATACCGCTCGATGTGGCTCTTATTTCCGTAACCCCGCCGGACGTCAACGGCCTGTGCAGCCTCGGCGTCTCGGTGGATATCGTAAAATCCGCCGCCGCAAACGCCAAGTTTGTCGTCGCGCAGGTCAATGAAAAAATGCCGCGAACGCTGGGCAACTGCTTTATTCATGTAAATTCCATCGACGCAATGGTTTCTTTCGACGAACCCGTTATCACCGTCCAGCTTCCTCCGTCAAACGATGTGTTACGCAAAATCGGCCAGAATCTCGCTCGCTTAGTCGAGGACGGCAGTACTATAGAGTGCGGCATCGGAAGAATCCCCCAGGCTATGGCAGAATTCCTCCACGATAAAAAGGAACTGGGCGTCCATACGGAAATGTTCGGCGACTGGATTATCGAGCTTGTCGAGTGCGGCGCCGTTACCTGCTCCAAAAAAAACATAAACAACGGCAAGATAGTGGCAAGTTTCTGTATGGGTTCGCAGAAACTCTATGACTACATCGACAACAACCCGATGTTCGAGTTTCACCCGACCGAATACGTCAATGACCCGTTTATCATCGCACAGCACGACAAAATGGTCGGAATCAATGTAGGCCTTGAAATCGACCTTACCGGGCAGGTCTGCGCCGATTCGCTGGGCTACCGTTTCTACAGCGGCATCGGCGGGCAGGTCGATTTCATCCGCGGCTGCGCAAGAAGCCGCGGCGGAAAACCCATTATCGCAATGCCCTCGACCGCAAAAAGCGACGCGGTTTCCAGAATCGTGCCAAAGCTGACCGAAGGCGCAGGCGTTGTAACCACCCGCGGCGATGTCCA
>JBGSSG010000290.1:0-2791 GCA_041737185.1 Anaerohalosphaeraceae bacterium | reverse complement strand
ATGTTTCGGCTTCACTTGCCCCAAGTGCAACCGTGAACTTCACGATATACCTTCAAGGGGAACGCGGTGCTATTGTTAGTGGGCTTTGGGTTTCGCCTTATACAGTTGCGATTCCCGAACCTGCGACGATGGCACTGCTTGGTTTAGGCGCTTTGGGTCTGCTGAGAAAACGCGGCTAAGAGAAAATATCCGCATAAGAGACTGTCGGCACTTTCGGCGTGGCGATGGCCACGCCGGAAGTACCGCTCTAACAGCCCGCAATAAGGAGTAGGAAGAAATTGGAGGAGGGGAGATGCAATTCCTGCATTCCCCTCAAAGTGTTTTATTGTATATGATTGCGCTGGCTCCCTATACAGCGTAAGCTGGATGAGCCGGGCAGAAAAAACCAAAGACACACACGCACACTGTAGATGTAAGGAAAATTGCGTTTAACAAACAAAAACAGTTTTTTTAGGAGAGCGGGAAAGATGAAAAAGTTAATTACAATTTGTGCGGTAGTTTGTTTGGTGTTTACAGGATTGGCAGGCGCTATAACGGTAACGGTCCCCAATAGTTCCATAACGACCGGGGCGGGCACCTATGCATCTGCGTATCAGTTTTTGGACAGTTCAGGAAATCCCCAAAGTCCGGATGTATGGAATGTTGTTGCAGGCGACCTGACTTTCCAGGGCAAAATCAATATCGCCAATATTAACCAAAATGCTCGCTGGAATACATGGGATGGCAATCCCGGCGATGGCGTGGACATGCTGGGCGCGTGGTTTATGTTTGGTGCTTATGCCGGCGGCGGCAAAGGAATCTGGGGGACCAGCCCGCAGTGGACCGGTGGCGGCGATGCAGCAACGGATATTCGGAGTATCTTCCATATGCAGGATAGGCAGGGCACTCAGCCTGACCCCAAATATTATACCGGACCTTGTACAAGCGAAGAATTTTCATGGCTCAACGATTGGATTGATTTCAAATTGGTTGTACATGCCACTTCGAATACAACCGGTACGGCTCAAATGTGGATTCATAACGAGCTGGTGAACGGTCAAGGCGCGGTTCCGAATCCCGGTGTTGATACATTCAGCTTTGATATTAGCGGAGCATCAAAGGATTTGACTGAAATGAGAATGATCATGTGGATGATCAACGGTGATAATGCGAATAATCCCGGGTACACGTTTGAATGGAAAGATGTAACAGTAACAGGCGTTCCCGAACCGGCGACGATGCTGCTTCTGGGACTGGGCGGCCTATTGCTGAGAAGGCGAAAAGCTTAAACAGCGTAGGTGCGACTGAAATTGAAAGGACTGTACCGTCGGTACAGTCCTTTTTTGTACCTGAAAATTACGTATTCCCCACAATTGAAACACACCCCTTTGATTTGCTATATTGGCGTCTATAGGGAGACTGTAGTTTCCCAGGAAACTATTAGAGAGGAGAGAAAAGATGAAGAAGGCAGGTTTTGTTGTTTTCACAGCGTTGAGCTTTTTGTTATGCAGTGCAGCTCAGGCACAAATTCAATCCATCAGCGTTGACTATGTAACAACTGGTTTTACCCCGTCCGGCGGGGATTATGGCTTGGGCGTACTCACATTGTCAGACCTTGTGGATATCGTGGTCGAGGATGTCCCTGGTGGACAGGTTACCTATGACGACGGTTTCTTTTCAACTTCAACATCGCTAAAGCAGGACAATTCATCCGGCGGTATCGCTATAGGCCGGTTCGAGGGCGGCAGTTTGTCCTTCACGGACAAGAATTCAAACATCCTGCTTTCCGGTGATATCTTGTCCCTCGATATTGAAGAACTGACACAAGTCAGCGGAATTCTTGCCGGGGCCGGCCAGTTTCTGGTCACCGGTGGGGCGATTGAAGACGATTTTGGCTCGCTTTTCGGGGACATTGTTCAGATTACGTTTCGAGTGAAACCTTCTTCTATCAGCAACTTTAACAATTCCTTCACAGGCGTTTCGGATGTTACCCTGATACCTGTGATGGCGCCTGTGCCTGAGCCGACGACGATGGCACTGCTTGGTTTAGGCGTATTGGGTCTGCTCCGCAGAAAGAAATAAAAAGTAAAGTGATTGTTGAGGACGAGCATTTCTTCTGCAATCGCGATTTTCTTTCTCATCACCCCCTTTTACGAAGCCAGAGGTCGTTTAGCGGCCCTGGCTTTCTTTTGTTTGACATTAAGGGGATGAGAATTTAGAATTAAGCCCTGAACCGTTTGGAATCAGGGTTTATGGTATTTTTACTTACAATTATTTCTTGCTTTTTGTCGGTGCCGGCGGAATGTCCGGATTGCCCCGGGCAGAAGTCAGTCTCCGTCGGCCCTGAGCTTTTGATTGATTATGCGCCCCGCGGAAAGCATACAAACCCCGTTGACAAATTTATGTATTTTGTCCCGCTGGTCGCCCCGACAGCGGTTGTCGGTTTTGCAGACCCAAACACAACCCTGAGCGCAGCGATTACGACGCACCAGATTCTCGAACAACCGGAGAATTTCAAGGCCTCGTGCGAATTCGAAGTCAAAGGCGCAGGGGCCTACATCGCCGTTTTTGACCCTGACCAGATGATTGCCTTTTACACAAAATCCGCCGGCAAATCCAAGCCTCTAAGATTCATGCTTTATTCGATACGGATGTCCGGGCCGTGCTCCGGCGTAATCGAAATCAGCGGTTTAATTCAACGGGGTGAAAAAAAGGTGGAAAATGTTCTCGTTCGATTTAACAGAGATGGGTCGCAAAGCCCCGTATTTGTGAGTATGTATGATGTGCCCTGCATTCAGGACAGGTATGCCTA
>JBGSSG010000281.1:0-7571 GCA_041737185.1 Anaerohalosphaeraceae bacterium | reverse complement strand
CATCCGAAAGCCCATATCCGTTGAGGTCAACGGGTACGGCCCCGGCGTTGTACAGTTCTATCCAATCCTCAAAATCCCCATCCTCATCGGCGATTGTAGATGCATTGGATGCCGAAAACTCATTGATAACAATAGATAGTGAAAATGCCGGAGATGTAAGACAGAAACAGATAAGCCCCGCCCAGAAAATAACACTCCTGCTCCGATTACGCATAGCGCCGTCCTCTCAAAAACCGCGATTATTCAACTAATGAGCAGCTATTCTTTACCCGAAGCCGCCCATTCAGATTCAGACGGTCAAAAACTATTTCCCCCTTCTGATATCTCCAATACTACATAAAACACTTTGTTTTGTCAAGAGATTTGCTCCCGTTCGTCAAAATCGACATTGTGCTATAGGTGCGAACAAAGACATTCATTGTGCGATATAAAAACCCAGAACTATCTGCCTGTTGCCAAGAGTCCTTTTTTGTGATATACTTGAATGGGAACATTGAAAAGTGAATAGGGGGCGAAAGGCTTCGACCGGACAGGTAGATGGTCAGGCGGCGTGCCCAGGATGACGGTTGGCCTGGATAATCTCCCGTCACCAATTTTAACTGGCAACTACCAGTACAGACTGGCTGCGTAAATAACGCGGCCCGCTCTGTCGGCCCATTCCCGCGGGGCCGGCAGCAGCGCCGAACAGCGGGATAGCCTGGTTGTGCGTCCGCGGCGACTGGGCAAAACAAAAGCGGAATAGCGAGAAATAAAGCCTGTCGTTTGGCGGTTTTTCAAGCGAATGCAATAAAGAACGACTATGCACGTAGAAACCTGTCCTGAAATGTATCGGGACGGGGGTTCGAATCCCCCCGCCTCCAGTCTTCGTTCGCTGCTGGGCAGAGAACGAAGACTGCCTCGCCGAAGTCCCTAAGGGACGAAGGCGGGCGCTCATCTTAATAACGGATAAACGCAGCGAACTACGACTCGGCAGGCCAGTCTCCGTTCGGAGACAATGACGCGCGAAGGCGAACTTATTTTCTATATTTTTATAGGCTCTGAACTACGACTCGGCAGGCCAGTATGAAATTTCATTATGTTTATATACTACAATCCGAAACCAACTCAGATAGATTTTATATTGGACATACTGACGACTTGCAAAGTCGGCTAAAAGCTCATAATCAAAAGAAATGTAAACATACTTCAAAATACATCCCCTGGAAAATCAAAACAGCCATTGCTTTTACAGATGAAGAAAAAGCCCTTAATTTTGAAAAATATCTCAAAACATCTTCCGGCAGAGCATTCGCCAAAAAACGATTATAGAGCAAATCTTCGCGGGAGTAATACGGGAGCATTTGATAGGAAAAATCTGGCAAATTGTGAAAAAACGTGATAGATTCTGAGAATCTTCAAGTAGCTGTAAAAAATGGATTATGTTATATTTCCTTGTTCTGCAATGACTTATGAAAACGCCCTGACGGGGGTTCGAATCCCCCCGCCTCCATTTTATCTGAAGGAAATGGAGTTTAGACATAACTATTGCACCCATGATTTATTCGACCTGTTGTCTGAAAAATTAACAGCTATTAGTGCCGAAACTTTTATAATGACCTTAATTTATGGAGTCAAGGATGTGGAAATGGATTTATGCAATCACAATCCCGGCGGTGGTTTTGTTGTCGTCCTGCAGTCATTCGCCGGGGTCGGCAGATAACGGCGGTTCGTTGCGGGCGAAGATAGCTCCCAAGCCGCTGTTTCGTGACCCTGTGTATGACGGCGCGGCCGATCCGGTAGTGTGCCGGAATCGCCAGGAGAAAAAATGGTTTATGTTTTATACCAATCGCCGCGCCAATGTGCCGAATCTGCCGGGCGTGTCGTGGGCTCACGGGACGCCGATTGGCATCGCCGAATCATCCGACGGCGGGGCGACCTGGAGTTATCGGGGGACGGCGGACATTCAGTACGGGCAGGGCGAGTACAGCTATTGGGCGCCGGAAATCGTCTGGCACAACGGTCTGTATCATATGTTTTTGAGTTATGTGCCAGGGATGCACACGGACTGGTCTGGAACGCGTGACATTTTGCATCTAATCAGCAAGGATTTGCTTAAATGGAAATATGAATCCACGCTGAAACTGTCTTCCGACCGGGTGATTGACGCCTGTGTTCTGCAGATGCCCGACGGCACATGGCGAATGTGGTACAACAACGAGACAGACCATAAATCCATTTATTATGCCGACAGCCCGGACTTATTTACCTGGAAGGACGGCGGCAAGGTCGTCGGCGACCAGCCGGGCGAAGGGCCAAATGTCTTTCGCTGGGAAAATAAATACTGGATGATAGTCGATGTCTGGGACGGCCAAGGGGTCTATCGTTCGGATGACGCTGTAACCTGGACACGGCAAAAGGAAAATCTGCTCCAGAAAGGCGGCCAGGGTCAGGATGACCAGACAAGGGGCCATCACGCCGATGTCGTTATCAGCGGCGATAGGGCGTATCTGTTTTATTTTACCCATCCCGGCAGAACAGGCGAAGGCGCTGAAAAAGACGGCGCCGAGCAGCGCCGCAGTTCGATTCAGGTTGTCGAACTGGAATATAAAGACGGCTGTCTTACCTGCGATCGCAACAAACCTACTCATATTCTGCTGCAAGGGAGTTTTGCGATACGATGAAATTTGGAAGAATCATAACGCTGGTTGCGATGGTGCCTCTTGGGATAGGGTTTATCTACATAGGCAGGGCTGTGTTTGTCGGCACGGCGACAATACAGAAGCTTTTTACCGAAAATAACCAGTTGAAACAGTCTCTGGCGCATCTGACAAGCGAAGACCAGATTGGCTATGCCAAGGTGGTCCGGCAGGAGATAAAGGACGGCAGGCAGTGGACGACGCTTAAGTTTGTTGAGACTGCCCGGGACGACAAGCTGAAAAAAATCATCGAAAAAGAATGCACGATTGAGGGGGACATTATTCATTTTGACGCGCTGATTGTAAAGTTCGGGCCGCGAATGGTGATGGACAAAAACGGCAGGGCCTTGTACCTTTGGCGCAGGATTTACGGTGAGAAGGACAGGCCGGAGGATGGTTTTGCAATCGAGCAGGCAGGCACAGAGTCGGCGCGGTACGCGGATTTATTCAAACTGCTGCCGGTAAAGGAACGCGAACTGTTCTGGGAAAATATCTGGCAGCTTGCCGCCGACCCGGAGCGGCTTAAAGAATATGATATCAGCGCCGTTTACGGAAGCGCCATCTATACCAGACTTCGGCCCGGGCTTGTTTACATTTTCAAAATCCACCCGACAGGGCAGCTTTTCCCGGAGGTTGTGCCGGAGATATAGCGGCTGCTTATCAGGCCAGGCGGCAAATGCCGGATAATGGAGCTGATGGTCAATAGGATATATGAAGCCCGTCTTCATCGACGGGCTTCATTCGTAAATTGCAGGATTCGTCCGTCGTTCTGTAACCAACAACCCGTTTTTGAACTTCGGCAGTCATTCACATCGGTTCATTGAAACGATTTAATCCGCTTGAGGCGCAACAATCACAGGCGCCTGTTCAATTGCAGAGGACGTTTTTTGCGACCCCAAGTGTCCGCTGTAACCGGCGACAACCGCTGAAACAATCAGCAGCACCAGCCCAACGGTTAACAGTTGCATAGTCTTTTTACTGGTGCCTTTCCATTCGCCAAGCATCAGGCCCAGCAATTGACCGAAAAGAATTGCACTGGCCATTAAGACCGCCCAGCCGATATACGAAGTTTCACCCATCTGAGGTTCACCAGTCTTAAAACAAATAAATTGAGAACACCAGACGGCCCCGGCCAACCCGGCAAAGAACAGATTGGCGACAATGGGCGAACTTGACTTGACATAATCACCGGTCGTTTTATTTTTAACATTTAAAATAATACACCATCCGACATTAACAACGAACCCGCCCAGAAGAACAACCACCAGAACAGGCATTCCCGCCCAGGCAACGGAAGTTATGGGCTCTGTTGTTAACGCGAGTCTCTGAATGTTTGGTCCGCCCTGGAGACCAAAGCTCATTGCCGAGCTCATCAACCCGGAAAACAGTACGGCGATAATTCCTTTCTTAAAATTGAATTCAGCCACCGTCTTTTTCTTTTCTTCTTCCGGCAATTCGTTCTCCTTGGACATTCCCGCCATCCCGACAAATACAATGCCGACGACGGAAATCATCGCCCCGACAACGGAGACAACCCCGGCACTGGTAGTAAACATCGCGGAAATGGCCTCCGGGCCTTTAAGCATCGGCGGCAGAAGCGTTCCGGCTGCGGAACATAATCCGCATCCCAGCGCCAGGCCCAATCCCACACCGAGGTATCGAATCATCAAACCCCAGGTCAGTCCGCCAAATCCCCACGCCGCTCCGCAAAGAAAACACTTTATGATTTCATTACTCGGCGACGCTTTGAGCACGGATATCACATTTGGCGAGGTCGCCTGGGCGAGAACCCAGGGGATGATAAGCAGGCCGAACACCGCATAAATCATCCAATAACTTTCCCATGCCCAGTTTTTGACTTTTTTGAGGGGCATATAAAAGACGGCGCCCGCCAGACCGCCCAACATGAAAATGACGACTCCCAAAGTGGGATTCGTCGCATTTGCAATTAAATTACTCATACTGTTCTCCTGAAAAAAAACAATACAGCTTATGTTTAGCGTTTGCTCAATACATCCTTTTCATACTGTTTGACCCTGTCAAACCATGCCATACCAACCGGTACTTCCTGCTTTATGCAATAGTAATCCCAGACAGCGGCCCACGGCAGAGACTTGAGTTCTTCGAACATCACCATGCGTTTGGTAAAGTCCATCTTGAGTTCAGCTTTTTTCAGTTCATCAATCGGTTCGAGCATAGCGAAAAGCAGCGCTTTGACCATGTTGCGCATCCCAATGACCCATGCGGCAACACGATTGATGCTGGCGTCGAAGAAATCCAGGCCGATGTGAACCTTATTGAGCTTACCGCTGCGAACCAGTTCTTTGGCTATCTGCTGGAGTTCATCGTCGAAACAGACGACATGGTCACTGTCCCAGCGAACCGGACGGCTGACATGCAGCAGCAATTCCGGACAGAACATCATGACCGAAGAAATCTTTTCAGATATCATTTCGGTCGGATGAAAATGGCCGGCGTCCAGGCAAAGCACTTTCTGACGCGAAACTGCATACCCCATATAGTATTCATGTGAGCCGACGGTATAGCTTTCACCGCCGATACCGAACAGTTTGGACTCCACGGCGTCTAAATGCAGTTTGGGGTCTATCTTTTCAGCAAAAATCCTGTCCAGTGAATCTGTCAGACGCTGCCGGGGAGAAACACGGTCCGCGGGAGTGTCTTTATAGGAGTCCGGTATCCAGACATTGGTAACGGTCGTCGTGCCGAACTGTTTTCCCATTTCAGCTCCAATCTTACGACAGGCAATACCGTGCCCGATCCAGAAATCACGAATCCCTTTATCCGGGTGGCTCAGCGTAAAACCATCAGAGGCCTTGGCGTGGGAAAAATAGGTTGGATTGAAGTCCATGCCGTGCAATTTGCCTTTGCCCCAATCAATCCAGCCCTGAAAGTGTTTGGGTTCCATTTCGTTGCGGTCAACAAAGGTACCGCCATTGTCAAGGTAACAAGAATGCAGATTCAGTCGGTGATTGCCGGGAATCAGCGACAGGGCCTTTTCGATGTCGCCGCGAAGTTCGTCAATGGTCCGGGCCTTGCCGGGATAGTTGCCGGTCGCCTGAATGCCGCCGGTTAACTCCGCTCCTCCGACATGCTCATAGCCTCCCACATCATCGCCCTGCCAGCAATGCATGGAAATCGGGACGGTTTTAAGTTTTTTCATCGCGGCATCCGTATCCACGCCAATCGCCGCATACTGCTCTTTTGCAATTTTATACGCCTGTTCAATCTGCTCTGTTTTCATATTGCACACTCTCTTTCTGGTTTGAGGTAAGGTATATTTATGCTTTCTTTAATTCCAGGAATCGGTCAAACTGTTTGTCCCACTGGTTGGCCTGCCGCGGCGCGTATGTTTCAATATCAAAGGAATTACGAATAATTTGCCGGCCTTCCGCCAGATCTTTAATATGACCCAACCCGATTGCCTGCATGATAATATTGCCAATGACCGTCGCTTCAATAGGGCCTGTAATTACGGTCGCCCCGGTCGCATCGGCTGTAAACTGGTTCAGCAGTTTGTTCTGTGTGCCGCCGCCGACAATATGAATCTTGTCAAACGCTGTCTCATAGACATCACTGAGCATTTGCAGCACAAGACGATACTGCATGGCGAGGCTTTCCAGACAGCAGCGAATATAGGCGCCTTCGGATGCAGGCGCCTGCTGGCCGGTCTGTCGGCAAAAATCATCGATGGCGTCCGTCATGGAAGCCGGATTCAGAAACGCGTCACAATCAGGGTCGATGAGACTGACAAACGCCGGCGATTCAGCGGCCATCTGCGTCAGTGCAGCGTAATCAATTTCCCTGTCAAATGCCGCCCGGCAACGCTGCACCAGCCACAGGCCCATGATATTTTTCAGAAAACGAATCGTGTTAAAAACGCCGCCTTCATTGGTGAAGTTGTAGCCGTATGCTTTTTTTGTGGACATTGGCTTATCGGCTTCGATGCCCATCAGGGACCATGTACCCGAACTGATATAAGCCCATTGGCGCCCTTCAGCAGGAACCGCCGCAACCGCCGATGCGGTATCATGCGTGCCCGGCGCAACCACTGGAACAGGCCCCAGACCCGTTATTCCCTGCAACTGCTTCGTAAGAGGACCGATGACCGTGCCGGGCGAAATGAGGTTTTTGAACATGGTTTTGGGGACGCCAATTACGTCAAGCAATTCTTTGTCCCATGTCCCTGTCTTGATGTTAAGCAACTGGGTTGTCGAAGCATTCGTGTATTCGTTTGTCTTCTTGCCGGTAAACAGAAAATGGAAATAATCCGGGACCATCAGAAAATCTTTGACCAGCGGCAGGAACGGTTTTTTGTTCTGAGACAAAGAAAACAACTGATAAATTGAATTGAATTTCATGAACTGAATGCCGGTTTTTTCATAGACTTTCTCTTTCGGCATTTTCTCAAACAGTTTTTCCATCATCCCATCGGTCCGGCTGTCTCGATAGGCCACCGGTAATCCCATCAGAGACTCATCCTCCGCCAGGAGGGCAAAATCGACGCCCCAGGAATCCACGCCAATGCTTTCTATGGGAACATCAGATTGTGCGCATATCTTAAAGGCGTCAATCATGGCCTCATACAAGCGGACCAGGTTCCAGTGGTCATGACCGTTGATCGGAACCATGCCGTTCTTAAAACGATTAATCTCTTCCAAACGCAGCCTGCCGTCTGCCAGTATCCCCTTGACAACACGACCGCTTTCAGCGCCAAGGTCGATTGCGGCGTATGTGTGGTTTCGTCCCATCGAATATCTCCCTAAACTAATTTCCCATTTGTTTTTTCCGGTATGATTCGACTTCCCAGTTTTCAATAAATTCACGTGCCGGAGCGGTCATATAGTCAATGCCGCCAAAGGCCCGGGCGAGATTTTT
>JBGSSG010000257.1:0-3200 GCA_041737185.1 Anaerohalosphaeraceae bacterium | reverse complement strand
TGCCAGGCCAGCCGTCTTGTCCGGGCGTTAAGAATTTTTTAAGATTACCGGCAAAAACGAAAAAATCAATACTAAAAAAGCCGAAAATTGCAAACCAGCCCTCATTTGTCGCTATTTACCGGGATGCCGGGGCTTGACTTGAGGGCCTTAATCTGATAGCTTTACCAAATTCCTTTATTTTCGTGTTTTGTCAGGAGGTTCGCGTGCGGGTTTTATCGGGAATACAGCCGTCGGGAAAACTGCATATCGGCAACTACTTCGGTGCGATGCGGCAGAATCTGCATCTCCAGGCCGAGAACGACGGCTTCTACTTCATCGCTGACTACCACGCTATGACCACTAACCCGAAACCCGATGACCTGCGTCGGCGCTGCCTCGAAGTGGCGATGGATTATTTAGCTTTGGGCCTTGAGCCTGAAAAAACCGTTTTCTGGCGGCAGTCCGACGTGCCGGAGGTTACCGAGCTTGCCTGGATACTGTCCTGTGTAACCCCCCTCGGACTGCTTCAAAGATGCACTACATACAAGGAAAAGGTCGGCCAGGGCCTTTCCCCAAACCATGGGCTGTTTGCCTACCCTGTATTGCAGGCGGCAGATATCCTGATTTTCAAGAGCAATCTTGTGCCGGTAGGCGCCGACCAGAAGCAGCACATCGAGGTAACCCGCGATATCGCCCAGCGGTTCAACAACGCTTATGGGGAGGTTTTTCCTTTGCCTGCCGACCATATTCTTGAGTCGGTGGCGGTCGTTCCGGGCATCGACGGACGAAAAATGAGCAAAAGCTATGATAATACCATAGAGATTTTCGAGCCTGAAAACAGCGTTAAAAAGAAAGTGATGCAGATAGTTACCGACTCAACGCCGGTCGAGGCCCCCAAGGACCCGGAAAAATGCAATGTCTTTGCGTTGCTTCGGCTTGTCGCTTCGCAGCAGGAGATTGCAGAGTGGCAGGGCCGCTACCGGCAGAGGGGCGTCGGCTACGGGCAGGCAAAAAAGAGACTTGCTGAACTGCTTTGCGAATTTTTCAGGCCCTATCGGGAAAAACGCGAGGAACTGGAAAACAACCCCGATTCTGTTGAAAAAGTTCTGCTGGCCGGCGCTGCCAGGGCACGAAAAATCGCTCGCGCGACCATTAACGAGGTGCGAAAAGCCGTCGGGCTAAGGGTTGAATAAAAATGCGGGAAAATGAAAAACTTGTTACGGTCGCAAAATTCGAGAACGGTTTTGACGCCGAGCTTGCCAAAATTGTCCTTGAGCGGGAAGGGATTGATTCGGTAATTGTAGGATTGGACGCTGCGGTCAGTCTGTATTTTACCGGCATAGTTCATATTGAGCTTCAGGTTTTGTCAGGCGATGCGGCACGGGCTGTTGAACTGCTGGCAAAAGCCTCTCAATCTGCGGATTCAACAGATAATATATGAGCGAATACAGGGTACAATTGGATGTTTTCGCGGGGCCGCTTGACCTGCTGCTGTACTTAGTACGCAGGGAGGAAGTTGATATCTACGACATCCCGATTGCGAGCATTACCGCCGAATACCTTAAGTACATAGAAATTCTCAATCAGTTAGACATAGAGCTTGCCGGGGATTTTCTGGTAATGGCCGCTACGCTTATGGAGATAAAATCGGCGATGCTGCTGCCGAGGGCCGGCGTGTCGGACGATGAATCAGGTCCTCTTGATGACCCCCGGGCCGAGCTGGTGCGCCAGCTTCTTGAGTACAAGCGTTTCAAGGATGCTGCCAACCTGCTGTCCGACGCCGCCAGCGAGCGGCAGCAGCGATATACCCGGCCGGATACGATTATCGACGGCCTGAAAAGCAACAGGGACGAGCCGGAGGTTGATATTGACCAGGTGAGTATATGGACGCTGCTGGAGGCTTTCGACGGGATTATGAAGGCTACCGGCCGCATCTCCGGCTTCGAGCATATCAAGGACGACACCCCTATCGATTTGTACCAGATTGAGATGCTCCATCGCCTGCAAAGCGAAGGGCCGCTGCGCCTTGAGCAGCTCTTTGAGAACCGCGGCAACAGGCTTATAATGATAGGCCTGTTTCTTGCGATGCTGGAGTTAATCAGGAATCAGTTGATTTACGCCGAACAGCCCGATGCCCCAGGCCCCATCTTCCTGAAATCGCTCACAGAGGAACCTGCCGAGATGGCTGTGCAAAGGGCTATCTTCGCTGCCGAACAGGCTTCCCAGGCCAAGTCCGACCAGCGGGAATCGCCGGAAAATTATACCGAACCGCAAGACATTCTGTTCAGTGAGCAGCAGCCGCAGGAGCAGGAGATTGCTTCGCCTATCGAGGAAGATGAATCCGTATCGCTGCCCCGGCAGGAGATGGATGATAAACCTGTTCCCTCCCAAAAGGCCCTGAAACCGCCGATACCTATAAAAGAAATCAAGGCTGCGCAGACCTCTGTATTTGGGCCGCAACTTCATCAGCCGGAAAATAATCAGCGGCTGTAATCATCACACATCTTTTTTATGCGTGCAGATAAGCATCCGAAAATCCAAAAGAAGACTTTTTGTACAAGATATTAAATACCCGTTATTTGTAAGAAAAAATACTAATACCTTTTCAGTTAAATGCTTATTTTGTGGATTTTTTGCTTATAAATTCCTCTGCAACTGGCCGATAATCCTATTAACGAAACGATAAACTCAATTTTAGACCATGCTGTCGGGAGGACAAGCTGAAATTTTCAATCCACCCGATTGGTAAGTATGGTTCGAAACGGACGAATCGCCCAGCGAAAAGGAAGCTTTGTTTCTTCACCTGCGTTATCGCATGGTAAGGTAAGGGTAAAATGCCGCATAATTGTCCAACCGAACAGCCGAAAGCTCCCGATGCCGGCACCTGTTGCCCAGCGAAGTCCAAAAGATGCGCCAAGGATTTTTTTGATTTGAGTGTACCCCGGCTTGGCCCGGATAGTCTTGTTTCCCATGCTCTGAAAAGTCTATTTTTGTCAGGTCTTACAGCGGTGCCGGCGGCGCAAAACCATGATAATTTACGGGTTTCTTTGTTCAGGGGCGAGTTCAGGGCTCACAGGATGCTTCGGGAAATTTTTCCTTTGTTGAATTCGAAAGATATTTTTCCTGAGATTGAGAAACTTCTGTGTTTGCCGGCAGGACCTTTTATTGTCCGCCCGGCCGGCGTTGTGGAGTCGTCCGACGAGCCGGAAAAGATTCTTTCA
>JBGSSG010000170.1:0-5193 GCA_041737185.1 Anaerohalosphaeraceae bacterium | reverse complement strand
CGCACGGCCATATCGACCACATCGCCGGGGTAGAGGCGGTACGGATACAATGTCCGAAGGTTAAGGTCTATATACACGCCGAAGACGCGAATATGCTCACAAGCGCCGAAAGGAACCTTTCAGCCTTTGCCGGGACGCTGTTTCAATCAAGACCGGCCGATGTGATTATTGACAGTCAGGCTCACATCGAGTTTGCGGGCATCAGTTTTGAGCTGCTGCACGTTCCCGGCCATACGCCCGGTGGGCTTTGTCTGTACAACTCCGCCGAGAAGCTGGTTTTTGTCGGCGATGCGCTTTTCGCAGGCTCAATCGGCAGGACGGATTTCCCAGATGGCGATGGCGAACAGCTTATAACCGGCATAAAACAAAAACTGATGACCCTGCCCGGTGATACCAAGGTCTATCCCGGCCACGGCCCCGCCACAACTATACAAAACGAAGCCAGACATAACCCGTTTCTGTCCTGAAAGCCAGGCAGAACAATTCCTCACAGCCAGACAGCAATTATTGTTTCTTGTACGCAGGGTTTGGCGCAGGCATCAGCGCGCCGGTTTCCCTGCGGAAGGCCTCAAGTTTTGCCTGGAGCTGTTTTACGATTTGGGGGCGATTAGCGGCAAGATTTTGTTTTTCGCCGATGTCGTTTTCGAGGTCGTACAGTTCGACGGTTTTTTTCTCGTAGTTTTCGAGCAGTTTCCATTTGCCGTCCCTTACCGCCCCGCCGGGGGAGCCGCCCTGATTGCCGTAATGCGGATAGTGCCAGAAAATCGGCCCGCGGTCAAGTTTGCCGCCCTTGAGCAGCGGGACCATGCTCATTCCATCCAGATGCTGTTTGGGCATAGCGGGCAGACACGCCGTTTCAAGCATCGTCGGATAGAAATCCATACTTATGACATACTGGCCGCAGACGCTGCCGGGTTTGCTTACGCCGGGCCATTTGATAATCATCGGCTCGCGTATCCCGCCTTCGTACAGCCAGCCCTTGCCGCCGCGAAGAGGAAGATTCGATGTCGGCGAACCTTCCGAGGTCGAAAGCCCGCCGTTGTCGGACATAAAAATCACAATCGTATCATTCTCAAGACCAAGAGCCTTTACCTTGTCCAGCACTTTCCCCACCGCCAGGTCCATCGCCTCGACCATGCCGCCATAGACCGGATGTGCCTGGGTCTGCCGGACTTTGCAATCGCCTTCGCTGTCCCAGGTTTCCTGAAGGTGCAGTTTTTCTTTTTTCTGTTCGTACTTTTCCTGAAGGTCTTTGCGCGACATCAGCGGGATATGCACAGAATAGAATGAAAGATACGCCAGGAAAGGTTTGTCTTTATTTGCCTCGATGAACTTTGCCGTTTCCGTGGCCAGGCGGTCGGGCAGGTGTTCGCCTTTGGGGCCGTCTTCAAGCCGCGGATTACCATACGGGGAAAAGTAGCCCGACGGGTGGCCTTTTTCACAGCCTCCCTTGTTGATGTCAAAACCCTGGTTCTCCGGCCAATAACCCTCCGGGCCGAGATGCCACTTTCCGGCAAAAAAAGTCGCGTAGTCCGCCTGCTTGAGGGCCTCGGCCAAAGTCGTTTCTTCCAGCGGAAGTTTTTCCTTGTACGGCGCAGGCAGGAGAGGCTTGTTTTTCGTCCAGTGATTCTTTACTGTATCCGGCTGGGGTGCGCCGAAATAATCCGTCGTCTGCATCCGTGTGGGATATTTGCCTGTCATTATACTTGCCCGTGTCGGGGAGCAGACAGGACAGGCAGCGTAAGCGCTGGTAAAACGCATGCCTTCAGAGGCAAGGCGGTCAACATTGGGCGTTTCATAAAACTTGCTGCCGAAACAGCCCAAATCAGTCCAGCCCAGGTCATCGACAAGTAAAAAAACGAAGTTTGGTTTTCGCACAGCCTTTGCAGCCGGTTCAGCCATACATTTACAGCCGGCAAACATCCCTGCCGCCAGACCAAAACCCGTCCATTTTAAAAATTTACGTCGGTTCATAAATTCACCTCCAAAAAGGCGGTTAATTTTCAGTGGTCAACGGGCTGGCCGAGGATGTCCTTTATCTCGGCGAATTTCTCTTTGAGCATTCCGGGCGTTTTGGCCTCGACGTTCAGTCGAAGCAGCGGCTCGGTATTGCTTGAACGAACGTTAAACCACCAATCCTTGAACTGCACGGTAATGCCGTCAAGGTCGTCAACCTGGCCGCTGCTGTACTTTCTGGCAAGCTCTTTTGTTACCGCCTGTTTATCGTCGGCTCGGAAATTGACCTCGCCGCTGGAACTGAAGCGTTTCAGAGGCTCGATAAGCTCGCTTACCGGTTTGCCCGCGGCGCTGACGATATTTATCATATGCACAAGGGTAATCATCCCCGAATCGGCGCAGAAGTTGTCTCGGTAGTAGAAATGCCCGCTAAGCTCGCCGCCAAAAACCGCGTGGCTGTCGCGAATTGTTTTTTTCATATAGGCGTGCCCCACCCGCTCCCTCCGCGGGATGCCGCCGTGTTTGAGTATTTCCTCGGGCACCACGTGGCTGCTGCGAAGGTCATAAACAATCGCGGCTCCCGGATTCTTGCGAAGAAAATACGGCACCATAAGTGCGGTAAGTATATCGCAGCCGATGGGTATTGTGTTTTCATCAACCATAATCAGCCTGTCGGCGTCTCCGTCGAAGCATACTCCGAAATCGGCCTTGTGTTTTTTTACAGCGGCTTTCAGCTCGGCAAGGTTGGTCTCTATCAGCGGGTTCGGGTCGTGTTTGAACGCCCCGGCGTGCTCGAAGTTAAGACGAATAAGTTCGACCGGCAGGTCGGAAAATATCGCAGGAACCACCTTGCCTGCCATACCGTTGCTGGCGTCAACGGCGATTTTGAGTCTGGCCGGCCGCGGCTCAAGAAACTTGAGCACGTGCTTTTTATATTCTTCCGTAAGGTCACATCGCTCGACGGCGCCGTCTGTTCTTCCCAGTGTGTGCAGCAGCGCGGTCGCTATGTGCTTTATGTCCTTAAGGCCGGTGTCGGCCCCGACGGGCTTGGCCTGCTGGCCGGAGATTTTAAATCCATTGTACCGGGCCGGGTTGTGGCTGGCTGTAACCTGCACACCGCCGCAGGTGCCAAGGTGGTTTATCGCAAAATACATCTGCGGCGTGTCAATCATTCCGACGTCGATTACATTGGCCCCTGCCGCGTTCATACCCTCGATAAGCGATGCCGACAGAGAGCCGCTGTGGGTACGCATATCGCGTCCGACGCACAGGCTCTGGGCGTTGGCAAGGCCGCGCTGATAGCCGCGAAGCATCGAGCGAAGGAACTGCGCCGTGGCGTGGCCTATCTTCCAGGCCGCCGTCTCGTCAAGCTGGTCAGGATACAGCCCCCGGATATCGTACGCCTTAAAAATTGAAGGGTCCATAGTTTAGCTCCCGAAAACAGATTTCCACAGATTTACCGGATGTATCCTAAGAACGCCTCGCCCGATTGTCAACAAGCAAACCCTTGGGGGTAATAAGTTCCCATACAGCGTGCAGCGGAAAGGTAAACAACACAAGAACTCAAGGATACAAGAATACAGAACACAGAATTTGGAATTTTGCCAAGTTAAACAGATTCCTCGCTGCGCTCGGAATGACGATATTCGCAGGCGCCAGCGGACATGTAAAAATAGAAAATAGAAAATCACTACCCTGTTCGCTGAACGCTGAATTGACGGCAAATTTCGACTGGGAGCACTATAAATTCCGGTCGATGTGAATTTCCACATTGTCGCGGTACGGCGGATTTTCCGTCTTCCTGAGTCTGTATGAAACAATAAACATCCGCACCGCGTAGCCGATGGCGGAAAAGCCGGCGATAAAGAACACCACCGCCGCCAGCAGCGCGAATAAATCGCGAAGGATAAATACGAGCATCCCGAAACCTATAAGCAGAAGGCCGGTCATAAGACTGCCCTTTGCAAGATTTCCTGCGGTCTGACGGGCAAACGGACCTGAAAAGAAAAATCGAAACATTATTTTCTTTCTCCTACAATGAATTTACGGCAAAGCCGAAGGCTAAAAGAAATTGATCCAAAATGCTATAATGTCCTCAGAAGACGTGTCGTGTCAATATGAAAATGGGCGACTGTCCCCGGTTTTGCCATTCTTTGGTCGATGGTAGTTGAAACGATCAAAAAAACCATAAAACCAGAGAAAGGACAGAATCATGCAGAACCCTGACTTGGCACAATCGGACAGGGGGGGCAGAAGCAGGCTTGGCGTTCATTTGTTTTTTCAAAGACCAATAGACAAAAATATCGGGAAAAAGATTTTGACAATAGGTATCATTTTGGTATAATTGTTATATTATGAATTTCGAGTTCGATTCAGAAAAGAGTCAGAGCAATAAGAAAAAACACGGGATAGACTTTTATCGGGCACAGGTCTTGTGGGATGGTTCCGATTTAATCGAAATCCCCGCAAAAACCAGCGATGAGCCGAGATATCTGGTCATTGGAAAAATTTCGGGAAGGCATTGGTCGGCGGTCATTACTTACCGGCTCGAAACAATACGAATTATCTCGGTACGACGCTCCAGGAAAGAAGAGATTGATATCTATGAAAGCTAAAAAATTCGACAAGACGTTTGACGATGGCGGAGACGTCTCCAAATACCTGAAGATGTCGAAGGCCAAAAGACCCGGACAGGAACAGAAAAGAGTCAATGTGGACTTTCCCCTCTGGATAATTCACTCATTGGATAAAGAGGCCAAACGTCTGGGCGTGCCGCGGCAATCCATCATCAAGGTATGGGTGGCCCAGCATATAGAAAAAGCAATGCTCTAAACATCGGTTAGATATACAATGTCGTTTTACGCTGAGTTCGTAGCAAACAGTAAAGAAGCGTTTTGGAAAGAAACCGATTCACAAGGCCCGGCCATTCACCGAGCCTTTTTCATTCGTCCGCAAAAGTGCACCAGTGCACCGGCGCTTTTCTACTTCTTTTATTTTACAGCCTCTCTATACACACAGAAGTATAGATTCACTGGTGCACTCGGTGCACTCTATGGACATCGCCTGTCAAGAATTTTCATTCGCTTAAATGGGAAATACCCTGTTATACTAAGACCGGACATTGTGCTTTTCCTTTCATAGTGCAAGTTCTTTTGGGAAAAAAACTTACATATCGAAAGGCTGCATAATGTCCACTACTTTTTATTCACTTTTCACCAACTTTTTGGGAGTTGAACC
>JBGSSG010000155.1:0-2746 GCA_041737185.1 Anaerohalosphaeraceae bacterium | reverse complement strand
GACTTTTTGCCATATCTTGTCCCCGCACGCCTCTGCCCCTGGCGGGGAACAGAATGCCTTACTCCACAATCAGCACTTCCGAAAACCCCGGCTCAAACAAATCATAGACCTCTATCGCGTCGCCGTTGAACAGCCGGATGCACCCGCGCGAAGACTGCGTCCCGATAGTCTGCGGGTCCTTCGTGCCGTGTATCGCAAAACCCGTTCTGCCCTTGGCCGCCCCTTCCAGCCCTTCAAGGCTAATCCACCGGCTGCCCAGCGGATAATCCGGGTCGTCCGCGATATACCGCCTGCCCGTATCGGGGTCCGTCCAGGTCGGCTTAATCAGCTTGCCGCCACTGGCCACAAGCCACTTGCCCGTCGGAGTCTGGTACTTATCCCTGCCAAGCCCAACCTTATAGCTTTTTACAAACGTGCCCTGCAGATACAAATCCATCGTGAACGTCGAACGCCTGATTACGGCATTGAACGGCCCGTACAGTATCTTTATCTTACTGCCCGCCTGCAAAAGCTCCGGACGCGATATGTTGTTGAGCTTCTGCAACATCTCATACGGCACCTTGTGGCGCTTGGCGATAAGCGATAGCTTCTCGCCCGGCTGAATCTCGTATAGACCGCTCAGCGTATCCCCCACAAGCACATCCCTGCTGAAAAGCCACTGCGCCGACAGACCGGCAAGCTGCTTTTTCACCTCGGTAACAACGGCCTGACTCAACCTCAAGTCCAGCGATTTATTAAGCCTGTTCCTCGCCTCGATAATTCTGCCCGCGCTCTTGTCCGCTATCGCCTTGCCAAGCAGTTCTGCCGCCTCAAGCGCAGTCCGGTCCGCAGCGCTGACGACATCCACAGCAGACGGCGCCGGCGGAACCTGTATCGGCGACTCTTTTACCGCAGCCTGCACCGGCGGAACCTGTATCGGAGCCTCTTTTACCGCAGACGGCGCCGGCAGTGCCTGCGCTACTGGGACAGGCGATATCGGCAACCCAACCACAGGCTCAACAGGCCTGGGACTTTCTGCCGGCTTAGGCTCACTTACCGCCTTCACAGGTTCGGGTTTCGGCAGCGGTATCTCCACCGTCCGAGGCGAAATATCCTTCAAAACAACCGCCGGCTCTCCCGCAGACTCATTGGAAACCGTCCGCAACTGCCGATAATGGCTCCAGGCTGCCAGCAGCGCCGCAGCCGCCACAACAACGGCTATCACGACATAACGAACCCGCTTATCCCCGTCCTTCCGTGTCTTATAAGGCCTGTATCCGAATTGCTTGGCCAATTTCCTTTCACCTCCGCGACCTATGGTCGGCAATGAATTATCCCTTTATCGGTTACTATCACATCCATCGGCACATCTTCGTCGTCGTATGGAATTTTTTCCAGAACCTGTTCGCCGAACGCAAGAGCCCACTTTGACGCACGCAGCCCCGGCGTCCGGAAAAACCTGTCATAGTACGACCCGCCCCTGCCCAGCCTGTTGCCCGTTTTATCAAATCCCAGCCCGGGAGTCAGCACAAGGTCAATATCCCCGTATGGCACGGGCGTGCCGCTTATCGGGTTTCTCAGCCCCGTCCCTTCGGTCTTAAGACCCGTTTCCAGCGAGTTAATTTCCACCGGTATCATATGCCGTTGCTCCCACGAAACCTTCGGCACAGCCACTGTCTTGCCCTGCTGCCAGGCGTGCAGAATAATCGGCGTCGTATCAACCTCGTACTGCATCGAAAGATACGCCATAATAACCGATGCCCTGCCGAACTCCTCCGAACCGATTACCAGCTCATAAATCCGTTTGCTTTCGATGCTTCGCTGCCCCGGCTCGATATCCATCAGCATTTGCCGAAGCTGCTTTCGTACCTGTGTCTTATCCATTTTGCTGCCGTTTATATCCGTTGCTTTTACCGTTTCACGCCTTTACCGCAGGCCCAAAATTACCCAATTCAAAACCCGCCGCGACAGTTTAGCATAACACGTATTGACCCGGATAGCAAGTAAAGATTGACTCCCTTCAATCGTCCCTCTCGTCCACCTAACCCCTCCCCTTTTTAAGGGGAGGTGGCTCGAAGGGCCGGAGGAGTTCCCAACTCAAAACCCAAAACTCAGAACTCAAAACTTTACTTCTCCCCGCCCTGCTCTCGCGCAGCGCCACGCCTGCGCACACCGTCATTCCGAACCCCCTTGCGGGGTGAGGAATCTGTTTATTGTTTAGCCCCGGCATTTGTGCCGGGGGGCATTGTATTTTTTGATTTCCGCACTTGTGCCGGGGGCATTGTTTTTGTCTTTCCCGACTCGGTCGGGAATCCAGACTCCTTGCGCTGTCCCGCCGCTTTCTTTGTACTTATCGCCTTCTTCTTCGCCATAGTTCCCATAGTTTATATGTCTAATCTCAAAAATCAACTGTCAAAATCCACGTGGACACGGCCCATCATAAATGCCAAATCCGTCTGTCTCTTTTGTTTGTCCAGTCTCTCCCACTTTAACTTATATTGCTCCCTTTTGAACGGTTACATTTTTCACAGAGTAATTGGATATTTCTCTCTGTATTACTGCCACCTTTGCTTAATGGTATTACATGGTCATACTCTAATTTTTCTTGACCCCCGCAATTTACACATTTTCCGCCATCCCTTCTCCATACATATATTCGAACTTCTTCTGGTATTGATAGCCTTTGAGGAGGTATTGATGCCCCAGCAATACCCGAAAACTTTCTTCTTAATCGTTCAAACTTTTTCCGCTCTGAATCAATCTTTTC
>JBGSSG010000111.1:0-3871 GCA_041737185.1 Anaerohalosphaeraceae bacterium | reverse complement strand
AGCATCAATACCCGCCTTAACGCGGTAATGAAAGTGCTTGCGATTATCGCGACAATTTTTATGCCGCTCGGTTTTTTTGCGAGCGTTTATGGTATGAATTTCAAGCATATGCCCGAACTGCAATCCTATTGGATGTACCCGGTGGGATTCTGGACCATTATTGTGGTCGTCGGGGTCGGGATGTTAATTGTATTCAAGCGGCAGAAATGGCTCTGACCTGCCGGGGCGGAGCGCTGTCCGGCGTATGTTCGCAAAAAATAATCTTTTTTGGTGACTGTCTATGGCGGATATTGTTCTTTCATCCTTTGCCGATACTTACTGGTTCAGCTGGGGCGTCCTGCCCCTGCTGATTTTTACCGCCCGTATCCTTGACGTGAGCATCGGCACCGTCCGCGTTGTCTTTATAGCGCGCGGCTGCAAATACTTAGCCCCGCTGGCGGGCTTTTTCGAGGTGCTTATATGGATTCTCGTAATCGGTCAGATTTTCAAAAATCTCTCAAACCCCCTCTGCTACATCGCATATGCCTCGGGTTTTGCGATGGGAAACTACGTGGGAATGATACTGGCCGAGAAACTTTCTCTGGGTATGGTAATGATTCATGTGCTGGCAAGTCAGGACGCCTCGTCGCTGGTCGAATCCTTCCGGCTCAAAGGCTACGGCGCAACCACCCTCCAGGGGCAGGGGGCGTTCGGCCCGACCACCGTGCTTTTCACCATCGTACCCAAAAAAGAGGTCGAGCAGGTCGTCAAGCTGATTGAGAATTTCAATCCCAATGCCTTCTATTCAATTGAGGATGTTGAATCCGTCTCGAAGGACCTTATGCCCAAGCCCCGCCGTGCAGCAGTAAATCCGCTCTTTTCTATTCTTCGCCCGTTTAGAAAGGGTAAATAAAAATCGCGCCCTGTACCGGCGGCGCAAAAGCATCGAATCAGTATAATGGCAAGCACGAAAAGAAAACTTCAACATCTCGCAGAGGTCCTGAAAAACTGCTCTACCGCACTGATAGTTCTGCAGGACAATCCCGACCCGGATGCCCTGGCTTCGGCCACCGCTTTTCGCAGGCTGATAAACACAATGGCGGGAATTCAGTGTTCGATTACCCACGGCGGCACCATCGGACGTGCTGAAAACCGCGCCTTAGTCAAATACCTCCAGCTCAATTTAAGAAGCGCATCCGGCCTTGACTTTGCCTCATTTGACCTTATCGCAATGCTCGACACGCAACCCCATGCGGGCAACAACTGCCTTCCGGCCCAAATGGAACCCGATATAGTCATCGACCATCACCGATGCAGGCCCGACACGAGGCAGTGCCGGTTTACCGATATCCGCTCGAGCTACGGGTCAACATCCACTATACTGTTTGAATATCTTGACGCCGCCGGGGTCAGTCCCGAACCATCCGTCGCCACTGCGCTTCTCTACGGCATCCGCTCCGATACACAGGACCTGGGCCGAGACACCACCTCTGCGGACATCACGGCCCTGACGACGCTCTATCCGTCGGCAAACAAACGCATCCTCAGCCAGATTCAGCGAGGCTCCGTTGGGCGAGACTACTTTCGTATGCTTTCTGTCGCCTTCGCCAACGCATGCGTCTATTCAGACGCCGTCATCACCTGTCTGGACCAGATAGACAACCCCGATATGATAGGGGAAGTCGCCGATTTGCTTATCCGTGACGAGCAGACGGATTGGTGTCTGTGCTATGGCTTCTATGACGGCAAAATGCTTCTGTCTGTCCGCACCGAATCCGAGTCGCCCTCGGCGGAGAAAATCATTAAACACATAGTAGCCCGTCGCGGCACCGGCGGGGGGCACGTCTCATACGCAGGCGGACAAATACCCGTCGAAAATCTTTCGCAAAAAGCCCTTAAAAAACTGCATAAAGCGGTCCGGAAATCCTTTCTCGAAATGGCGCTGCCGGACGGCAAAGACATCCAGCCGCGTCCTTTTATTGAGTCGTGAGTCGTGAGTCGAGAGTTCTGTCTTCATTCCATATTCTGTTCTCTGTGTTCTGTGTTCTGTGTTCTCGATTTCTTTGCCTGTTTTTGTTTTTGACATCGCCGACCGCCCTTTGTAGAATGCCCGAAGCTGTAAATCAGCCGTTGATAATACGATGGAAAGGATTGAAAAATGGCAGGCAAGGTGGTTGAACTTACCGATGAAACATTTGACTCTGCAATTGGCAGTGCACAAACCCCCGTGCTGGTGGATTTTTGGGCGCCGTGGTGCGGGCCGTGTAAAATGATTGCGCCGATTCTCGAGGAGCTTTCGGTTCAGTACGCCGGGAAGATAACGATTTGCAAGGTGAACATCGACGACCATCGCCAGGCCGCCGGCCGATTCGCCGTCAGCGCAATCCCGACCATTATTCTTTTCAAGGACGGCCAGGTGGTCAAAAAATGGGTTGGTATGACCTCAAAAAAAGCCCTTTCCGAGGCATTTGACGAACAGTTATAACCAGCGTTCAGGGGATTGACGAATTACGATTGAAGATTGTCGATTGAAAGAAGTCGTAAATCATCCCTCATCCATCGTAAATTCCTTTACGCTGACCGCTGTACGCCGCTGTCAACAATTACCGATTAAAAGGACAAGGCTTGCTTACGGATATACGGATAAGTTCATATTAACAAAATGAAAGGGTCCATTATGCGAAAAAATATTGTTATAGCAATGCTGATATTTATTATCGTAGGGCTTTCCCTCGTATTGTATCGTACAACGCGGGCCTCACGAATATTGGCTACCGAAATGGCTGCGACACTCGAAAAACAGAATCAGATGTGCCACGATTTTGCCTCGCAGGTTCGATGGCTTCGCAGGCATCTGGAAAAAACGTTAAGCGTACTGGAAGCAGAACGTAATTTGGAACCCATTCCCCTTCAATTTCCCTATGACCTGCCGGATAAGAAAATATCTCCTTCTGAATATTCTATGGAACCCGATTCGTTTGTGATACCTTATCAGAAACCAGAACATCGACTTTTCGGCACAAGCCCGAACGCGGTTGGACTTTGCAGGTTAATGGGCCAAATAAATCTAAGTTCCGGCAGTATTTTGTTTATGTCTGCGAATGCCAATATGGAGATTCTGATTGACAACCTTTACCAGCGGCTTCAACGGCTGGAACCAGAGATTGAGAAAAATTAAACGAAAGGGTATATTATGCAAAAGAATACTGTACAATGGGTTGTGGGGCTGTCTGGTGTTATGGTGATATTGTTAATTAACTCGATTTTGTATCCTTCGATGCGGCACATATATGACGTCAAAATACTTTCAACCTCTACGATACTTAATGTAATTGCCTTTTTGGTCGGTTACAGTATTTTGAAACCATTTAAGACGCTTATTTTTTGGAAGTTTGCAATCTACATCGTTACCATAACGGGAGTAAGCTGGTTCATCTATTCCATGCGAAGATACGATTGGAGTTTACCTCTTGTGGGTGGAAATTACTGCTGGTTTTTTTTGTTTGCCCTTCCGTTCATTGCTTCAATATTGCTGAACATCGGATTTTTGAAATATCTCTTTGGTATAGAAACCCGGACAGCAATAACGATGGGTGTCTTGATAGGGTTCACGAATGCTCAATCGCTTATCGTGAGCTTGCCGATTCCCTATGGGGGCGGCTTGGATTCTGGAACGTTTTAATATAAGCGGGTTGCTTTTTGTGTATGTGTGCATATCGGTAAACCCCGATGACACCCGGCTACGAAAAAACTCACCGGCCTCTGGGGCAACGATACGACTTTCAACATTCAGCTTGTTGACGTTACCGACTACGATTTGGCCATCGACAACATCAAATTCACCATCATCCCCGAACCGATATCTTTGCTTCTTTTAGCTGTTGGCGGCCTG
>JBGSSG010000100.1:0-2067 GCA_041737185.1 Anaerohalosphaeraceae bacterium | reverse complement strand
AGGGATTGCCAATAATCTCCCCCTCAAAACCGAGGTGCTGTTTGCCGTCAAAATCCGGATCAACCACCGTGATTTTTTGTCCCAGTTTCATTTCGACCTTCGGCGCCGCCCCGTAGTCAGACTCAAAGTGCGTCAATATTTTCACCGGCTCAAGGTGTTTCCCGTCCATCTTTCGCGGGCCGGTGCAATGGGCCAGCGTTACGATGCCGTCGTGCGGATAGGTCGGGTCATTCAAAAAGACAGGCTTGGATGAAATATAATGAAGCAGCAATCCCGACGGAATCGCCACAAAATCCGACTCGCAGTACGCCGAAAAGCCCGCGTCGTTTAGCAGACTCAGCGGCATACACGCCGTCGTCTCCGACGCCCCCATTATCGTCCCCATGCAGTTATTGACCGTGATTGCATCGGTCCCGGCCTGCCGCATCAGTTCCCTGAACACCCCAGTCAGCAGAAACGACCGCCCCAGAAATTCCGGATTGGTGTCGATACTCACACCGTTCTGTTTGAGCAATTTTGCGGCCTCACCGTTATATCGTTTCACCAGAGCCGTATCCTGACGGGCCTTGTCTATCATCGTTTGCAGTGCGGGATACTCTATGGACTGCAGCTCCATCTTCCAGAGATTTTTCGCTATATCCGGCGCCTTTTTTCCACCCTCGCCCCAGCCCGATGCCCCGCCGATACAGACCATTTTTTTGCCGAGTGTATTTTTCAGCCCGTACATCGCCCGCATCCGCCACAAAATTTCATCGGTACTGTCAACCACCACATCCCGATAATCCACTCCCGGCTGGCCGAACTGATCCACGGTTTTGCGCAGATAGCGGTTATGCGCTACTTCGTACCACAAATACATCGGCCCGGACTTATGCCGAATAAACAGCATCGTCCACTTGTCCGGACTCGTCAGAGCTTCCAGCACATCCAGCCACGATGTCGCTGCATACAGCAAAAGAAGGTCGTGATCCTGCCGGGCAACCTCCGCAGCCTTATTCCTGTCGTTTAGGGTAATGAGCGGCCTGATATCCAGCCCGAACTCCGCTTTGCCGACAATCCCGTCCAGCTCCTTCCGGATACGCTGCTGTTCGTCCGTGATATCCTGCTGGGTATGAAATCCGCCCCAATTGCGCCAGGATGTTCCTTCCCGCCGCTGAGCAAGGCCCGCCGTTAGAACGGGCTGAACGACCAATTTGCGGCCCGCCGACGGCAGATAATCTTCATCCCCCATTGCCCGGACAACGGAACTCAGGGCGGTTCCTCCAATGGCGGCCGCGGCCAGCCCCATTCCTGCAACCCCCATAAAATCCCTCCGATTCAACAGATGACAGGTTTTCGATGTACAGCAGGAGCAGCTATGTCCCGCACAGTGAGAATGTCGATGTGCCATGTCTGAACCCTCGCAATCAGTAACCGTTCACGGGTATTTTGACAGTTTTGGGCAATACGCCTAATATCAATACCCAATTCTTAATTTTTCAGTTCTCATTACAACAATCACAAGGTCGCAAGTCAAGCAGCCCAATAACTATTTTTTTCAAGAGGCAGGCCTGGGGGGCGCTGCGCGCGAGCAGTTGAACAGTAGAACAGAAGGCTGGGGGTGTTTTGCTTGACATCGGCGCGTATTCTTAAGATACTTACGTGCCTATGGTTAAACGTATTGTGATATTAGGTTCGACCGGTTCTATCGGTCAGAATGCACTTTCGGTAATCAAGGCGCTTGGGCCTGGGTATAAGGTTGTCGGTTTGAGCGCTAACAGCCGGGTGGATATTCTGGCGCAGCAGGTTGGCCGATTCAAGCCGGAGGCGGTGGCGATAAGCGGCGAGGTTTCAAAGGAAAAGGTTCGTGGTCTTTTTGGGTCGTTTAAGGGCAGGGTGATGTTCGGGCCGGAGGGGCTTGTCGAGCTTGCGTCGATGGAGGGGGCGGACATTGTGCTGTGCGGAGTGGTAGGTGCGGCGGGGCTGCCTGCGGCGCTGGCGGCGGCCAGGGCGGGCAAAACACTGGCGATAGCCAACAAGGAGCCTTTGGTAATTGCGGGGCAGTTGCTGATGGAAACGGCTCGGCGG
>JBGSSG010000053.1:0-5334 GCA_041737185.1 Anaerohalosphaeraceae bacterium | reverse complement strand
AAGAAAATCTACTCCCGCGACCGCAACCTCTGGCACATCAGCCACGAAGGCGCAGACCTCGAAGACCCTGCCAACGAGCCAAAGGACGAAATGTTCGTCATTTCCCAGCCGGTCTCCAAAACCCCAAACAAGCCCGATTATGTGGAAATAGGTTTTGCGCAGGGAACGCCGGTCGCCCTTGACGGCAAACGCATCGACGGCGTAAAGCTGATAGAAACGCTCAACCGCATCGGCGGCGCCCACGGCGTCGGACAGGCCGACCTGGTCGAAAACCGCCTTGTCGGAATGAAATCCCGCGGCGTATATGAAACCCCCGGCGGCACAATCCTCACCGCCGCACACAAGGCCCTTGAGATGCTCTGCCTCGACCGCGATACAATGCACTTCAAACAAATCGTCGCACTGCGATACGCCGAACTTGTTTATTACGGCCAGTGGTTCTCAACACTGCGGCACGCCCTCGACGAGTTCATCAACATCACACAGCAAAACGTAACCGGCAGCGTCCGACTAAAACTCTTCAAAGGCCGCGCAACACTGGCAGGCGTCAAAAGCCCAAAAAGCCTCTATAATCCGCACTTGGCCAGCTTCACTATGGGCGCCGAATACGACTCAACCGACGCCACGGGCTTTATCCGCCTCTTCGGCCTGCCGATGAAAGTCGCTGGAATCGTCGAAAGACAATCCGCACAAAAATCCAACTCGAAACCAGGCAAAAAACGCGGATAATCCGCCAAAAAGGAGATTGACGTGACGCCCGAATGGATTTGGATGGCCTTTCTTTTTGCCTTCGGAGCATGCCTCGGCAGCTTTCTAAACGTCGTCATATACAGACTGCCTCTTGGAAAATCCATCGTAACTCCGCCCTCGGCCTGTCCCGCCTGCGGCTCCTTAATTCCCTTCTACGACAACATTCCCCTGCTGTCCTGGCTTATTCTCCGCGCAAAATGCCGCCGATGCAAAGCCCCAATCTCCGCCCGATATTTTCTCATTGAACTGCTTACCGCGATTCTTGTCCTCGGCCTGTACCTGTGGCTCTTTGTCTTCCAATACCGCCAAACCGGCATTGACGGAGATACTCCGATGAATCGCTTCTTTAACGGCGGATATCTTGTCTATCTGAATTTTATCGCCCTGTTTGCCGTTTTGCTGGCCGCATCCGTCATCGACCTGAAGCACTGGATTATCCCTATCGGCCTATGCTGGTTCGCCGCCGCCGTGGCCATTGCCGCTTCTGTAATCGCCCCGTTTTTTATCTCCCCGGACGTTATTGAACGCTGCCAACTCTTCCCACAGGCATCCCCATCTCAGGCCGCCTGGGCCGTCGGCGCCGCTATTGGACTTATTTTCGCCCTTACCGCCCTTAAAACAGGCATCCTCAAAACAAGCTACCCAATGCCAGACGACCCCGACGCCCCGGAACCTGCCTTCAACGACCGTATCGAAATCCTTAAAGAGGTCCTTTTCCTGATACCAATTGTCGCCTTTGCACTGGCCGCTTATCTGCTCGTAAAAATCCCATCCATCGCCCAATCCTGGGGAAATCTCGCGCAAATACCTGCCATAAAAGGCTTTACAGGCGCACTTGCCGGCTGCTTTGTCGGCTGCGCCGTAGTCTGGGCCACCAGAATTTTAGGCACACTTGCCTTTGGAAGAGAGGCTATGGGCTTAGGCGATGTCCACCTTATGGGCGCCGCCGGAGCCGTAATAGGCCCCCAATCAGCAGTGCTTTCATTCTTTATTGCCCCCTTCTTTGGCCTGGGCTGGGCGCTATACCAGTGGATTTTTAAAAAAAATCGACAAATTCCTTACGGTCCCTTCTTGTCTTTCGCCGTGTTTGCGGTTATTATCTTTCACGACCAGATAAAAAATTTCTTACGAAACGTGTACGGTATCTATTAACCGGCAATATGAAATGGAGGTCAAAAATATGAAAACGTTCGCTGTAAAGTGTATCGCTCTCGCTGTCGCTGTAATTGTCATATCAACTCTTACAGGCTGCACAAACTGGAAGAAAAAGTATCAGGGCCTCGACGTGGAATACCAAAACGTAAAGGGCCTGTACGAAACCTGCACCGCAAGCCTTGACAGCTCCGCTGCCGAAAAGGCGAAGATGTCGCAGGAAATGTCGCAAAGCAAACAGACCATCGACCAGCTTCAAAAGCAGATTCAGCAGGGCAAGGCCGCCGACAAGGCCACTGGCTTTGAGGGCCTCGACGTCTCCGTTGACGCCAAAGCCGGTACCATCACCGTTACCCTGCCGCAGTCAATTCTTTTTGCCTCCGGCAGCGCAACCCTGAAAAACGCATCCATCTCCGAACTCGACCAGGTCTATGACACCGTCCGCGAACGCTACAGCGGACGAAGCATCGACATCGTCGGACACACCGACACCGACCCGATTCGCAAAACAAAAGATAAATGGCAGGACAACTGGGAGCTTTCAGCGGAACGTTCGCTGACGGTAGTTCGCTATTTAGTCAACCACGGCATTGCCCCTGCTAATATCCGTGCCGTCGGCTGCGGCGAGGCACGCCCTGTCGCGTCAAACTCATCTTCTTCCGGCAAGGCCAAAAACCGCCGCGTAGAAATCGTCGTGCATATGAGATAACGACGCGAACATCTGTTTCGACAAACAATCAAAAAGCCGGCTAATTTTCGCCGGCTTTTTCTTTGTCATAGCCGATTCCAACCTTCTTCCTTGTCATTCCCGTGCAGGCGGGACTCCAAATTTTGTCCCACCGCCCTGCTCTCCTGTTCTACTGCTCTCGCGCAGCGCCCTCCGCCGTCATTCCGAACCCGCCGCAGGCGGCGTGAGGAATCCGTTTATTGTTTAGCCCCGGCCCCTGCGGCCGGGGGCATTAACCATCACCGCATGCCGTGAATGGCTGGATGCACGGGAAAAGGTGTGCAGAGATGCATAAAAAATCGCTCCCGCGAACGGCAAAATTGCGCCGCTGATTCGCGGACAAATAGTATTTGAGGTCTTGAAACCAGTCACAAGAGTGAGTAGAATTGAGGGATATGAAGCATACAAATTCCTTAACAGACGAGGTCAAGCTCTCTTTCAGTGGCCTTGATACAGATGAGGGACTTATCGATATCCGTGATTTAGCCAGATCGCTTAATGGCTGGCGAATGTTTTGGGAGTTTAGTACGGCGGTCTATGTCAATAAGGAATTGTCCACCAAACCTATATCCGAAGATATCCGGCCAAAAATAAAGATACGCGCGTTTGAACATAATTCTTTTGATGTCGTCACATCGGTAGTTATTCCCCTGGTCTTGATGGCGAGCTATGACATCGTAAAAGCACTCTGGAAGTGGCACATGTCGCTTTTAAAGAAGCATATTGACGTAAAGAAGGCATTTGTGACAAGAGAGGACGCTATCGAGGCTCTAAAGCGGCTGGCAAGTGAATTTGATATTGTGACCATTAATGCAATAGAAACCGTCAAATTTATGGACGTAATCGACGATGCACTCAATGATCTTGTAGAACCAATAGATCGCTCTGCCAAAAAAATAGTCATCACAAGCAACTATACAAAATCGATAATACACCTCGGTTCAACAGACAAACGTGCTTTGAAGAGTAGCTATCACATCGATCCCGCGTTGCGTGCCAAGGGTTTTGAAAAGCACTCTGTGAAATTCATCCGCATTAATACTGAGACAGGTAACGCGCTCATTACTTTTGATAACCCTACTGGTCGCCATCAGATGAGTCATGAATTTTCAAGAATAATTGATCTAGCGGTTAGTCAGCCTCGAAATATTTATACACGTGCTCTATACGAAGGGACTTCTTTGGAAGTGTGGGGGAGAATGGTCCGGAGCCAGACGAGCAACAGATTTGTCAGGTGGGAAATTAGCGTAGAAATTCCTTCGGATGATACACCACTATTGGGCGCCGACAAACATGATTAGTCAACAATTTTGGCATCTGGCGACTGAGACAGGAAAAACTTGAAGGGTCAGACATACTCTGTAGAAAACTTGATTTTGGAGGGTGGCACACAAGAATGGAGAAAACGGGAGTTCTTAGATGTCCGGGTATACTCAACAGGTAAAGGAATCTTCGCCTGAGCAAGAAGTTGATTTCGACTTGCTTGGGAATCGCCTTGCTCGGGATGTGCAGTTCTCACTGCAAACCGCGTTAGATGCAGGAGCGGTGTTTCCTGCCGGTTCGACACCTATAGCAATCTTTCGGCAGTCGCTGGCAACTGCAATAAAACAGATATATAGTGACAATCGTTGGAACCTTTTTCAACGGTTCCTTAAAGACGGGCCCTACGAATATGAAGGAAAAGTACTTGCCAAACTCAAAGGTCAGCGTTTAACCGACGATGAGACCACTTCTGTTATTACTTTTATCTACAGTTACATGGTCAACTGCTTCCAAGGCGCTATCATGGAAATGCTTGCCGCGGCACCGTGTCTGCAAATTCTTAAAGAAGTACAGAAAAAACACCTTATACCGCTTTCGACAAGACTCTATGTAGGCGATGCGGTACTGGCTTACAGATTGAAGGGGGACGGCTTTGCAAAAAGTGCCGACTTTCATTTTCTTACAGAACCTGTTCCATCCAAGGCGCGTGCATCGGTTGCTATTTTTGGAGTAGCGGAGGTTAAATCATATCATTGCCCGCGGGAGCGATTGGAAAGGCAATTGAAAAAGCATCTTGCCAGAGCAAAACGTGGTTTGAGAGTGAACGGAGTTGATTATTCTGCGGATCAGATCACCGTTGGGTATCACAAAACAACAAAGGCAATAAAAATTACGGTGTTGCCCGAAAAATGGCAATTGCCCCGTTCTTTTCACTTTGAGCAAAAAGAAAAAAGTCGACTTCTGCATGTTGACGAAGGGGTTCCGAATACCCCTAAAGATAAGATTGAAGGTATCAAAGAGGATAGAAAGCAAATTACATTGAGATGGTCCAAAGAGGCCTTGGCTTCAGCGGCCTACGAATTAACATTCTGGTATATGGAAAAGGTCGGAGAGGTGATATACGCAGAAGGCGTTCCCCGTAAATGGGAAGGGATGACACCTGCCGAGGCGGGTCGAAATGCGGCCAAAATGATGCTTTATTATTCCATCAGGCGTTGTCGAACGGCACTGGAAAGCCAGCGTGCGATCGCATTATACAATAGTTACGGGTTCGGCTATGCCTTGGGTATGAATTTCCACAACCCTGACGGTCGACGAGAGATGTTATGGCCTGAAGACCTTGATGAGATTTCGGTGGCGGGATGCACAAAAAATGGATACAGGTTGGACTAATTGTCTCCCTCGCCCACTTAACAAAAAATCCCCCAAACCTCATTTCCTCC
>JBGSSG010000020.1:0-4605 GCA_041737185.1 Anaerohalosphaeraceae bacterium | reverse complement strand
CCTGCTGAGCCTGTTGGCTTTGCTTGCCCTGCTGGGCCCGCTGTTTGGAACTTCCCTGTTTTTTCTCCGTGCCTGATTCACTGCTTCCGCTTGAACTGTCTTTTGTCCCTGAACTTTGACTTTTATTTTGGTCCTGCCCGGCGGCTGATGTGGAAGAGCTGCCGCTCCCCCTGCCGGCAGAGCCGGCCTTTTTCTTCGCGTCCATCAACTCCGCAAACGTCTTAAAGGGGCGATGTTCGACTATCCATTTGGCCTGACTGTCGTTGATTTCAAGCTTGCTTTTAAGCTGATTCTGGTTCGCTTCATTGACATTCACACGCTCATTACCCAAATCGTCAACATTGTTCACACCTGAATAACACGTCAAAAACCGGCTCCACCCCCCCTGCCCGATTGTTCGCACATCCTGCTGTCCGTAAAATAACTCATCTGTCATTCCCCTGACCCGCAAAAGCTCTCGAACCGTCCGAAATGACCCATTCCTGCAGTTATATGCAAAGGCAAGATTCTGATAATATCCCGACTCGGCTCCGTAAGTCTGCTCGGTATCATCCCTGTCCCGCCAGTCAATTATGCTTTCGGCTATCTGGTCGGTCATTCCTTCCAGTACCATCAACTGCGCCTTGCCGGCGGTATTGACATTCAGCTTCGACGACTCGTCCGTAATTTTCACATTATAACTGCCGCCTTCCATCTCTGCATTCTCCAGCCGCTCGGCGTCAGCCGACCAGTCTTCGCTCAGATTGTCCGTATCCTGCTCATCGGCCAGCAGTACCGCCCTGGCCGTCTCCACACCGGCCCTGCCAAGCCATCTGCAGCGGGTATTCTCCACGCTCAACAAGCTGACCCTGCCGTCTATCCTGCTGTTGCGCGCCCCCACCGCGGCGACCAGCGTCATCAATACCAGAAGCCACAAGACCCCCACCAGAACTGACCCTGTCCGTGCTGTGCCCCAACTGCTCATTCCTGCACCTCCGGAAACTCAAGCTCTTCCAGATTGCCGCTGGACGGCCCCTGCACAAACTGCACCGCAAGCTCCCTGACCCATACCCGACCCTTATCGCTGCTATGACGCAACGTTACCATTACGATTTCCGGCAGCTTCAAAAGCTCCTGCTGCCACTGGGACGACCATTCCTTGCCGTCATAAAACAACACGTCAAAATAATCAACTCTGGCAAGCTCTTCAATCACTCCGCCGCTGCTCTGGTCGGGTTGTTCCATACCCACAATCGGGCATACTCGCCGCATCAGCGAACTCTCCTCTTCTTTGCCGCCAAGAAAATATTCCACCTCGTACAAATCACCTTCCGGCTCTCCTTTGCGCAAAGGCTCTCTGCGATATGTGCGAAAAATAAGCCTCTTTGCATCGCGACCCTGCGCCCATTCTGTAAGTCCTTCAAAACGAAAACCGCTGCTTCGCGCATAAACACTGTCAAGGTCTCTTTTCATCTCCTCGGCGGCGTAGCGGAGTTCATCCGTCCGCTCTGACGCATCTTCAATCATTGCGCGGGCGGTCGTTATGCTTCTAAGACTCGATACCGCCACAATCGCTATAAACCCCACTATCACCGCCGTTATAAGCATCTCCAGCAGCGTAAATCCGAGACTGTTTCGCTTTTTCAACAACTCATATCGACTTAAAAAACGACACATTTTCCGGCAACCCTTTTTATATCAAAAACCAATCGTCCATCCCAAAATAGAAAATGGAAAATAGAAAATTTCTTCGTATCTACATCGCTTCCTGCCTTGAGCCAAGCCTTGTCTGGCCTGTCACGCTTCTTACACGTCCGCCGCCGCAGTCCCACTCAATCCGAAGTGTAATTTCATATACTCCGGTAATATCAAGACTTTCCACATCCGCCCGCCAGCGCCACTGCCGGCCGCTGGCAGCATCATTTATCTGCCCGCTGTTCCTGCCCTCCTCAAGAAAACTCTCCACTCCAACTTTGTCTATCAGCAGCAACTGCCTGTCCAGCAAATCCCAGGCTCGCTCATACTCACGGTTCAGCTTTACCGCCGCAAGACTTCGCGCGCTCAGCCCGCACAGAACAACAACCGCACCGCCCAGCAGCACCGCCGCAGCCAGCGCCTCTATCAGACTAAAACCATTATTTCTGTCCCCTGCCTTTATCATTTTGCATCCAGGTCCACCCGACCCGTCTGAACATCCTCTGCCATCCCCGATACAAGCCTTGCCCGCCCAAGCGTATTGACAAGCACTGTTACGCTCGACTTTCCGTCTCCAATCTGCACCAGCGCAGGCTCAGCCCTCCCGTCAGGGTAAAAAAGACAGTCCTGTCCCTCTGTCTTAAAACGCTCAATCTTCATCGGCCCAGCCAACTCATACATCCTGCTGTAAGAATCGGCAATCTCCTGTCCGGCATCGCCGTCCTCGCCGCTGCTTTTCTTTTCCAGCCAGAATCGTCCCTGTTTGTCATCCACCACAAGCTGCACTTTCTGACCGCTCTGGACTGCCGCCGCTCTGGCGTATTTTGCCGTCAGATACAACTCCCTGCCCGCACGCATCACCGCCGAACCGGAACCGGACCTACCAAGACGCAGCAGGGCCACGCCGGCCAGCATCGCGATAATGGCCGCCACCGCCAAAAGCTCAATCAACGTAAAACCGCCCTTTTTCAAAACCGCTGCCCGCTGTAATTTTTATTCTGTATTCTTTTTACTACGAACTACGAACTACGAACTTTTTTCAATCGTCAATCGTCCATCGTAAATCGTCAATCCTTGCGTTCGTTGAACGCTTTTTTGAATCAGTCATTGTAAATATCCGCATTATCCCCTTCGCCTCCGGGCTGACCATCCACTCCATAACTGAATACATCATAGCTGCCGACACTGACGACTCCCTGCTCTCTGTACATAAAAGGCCTGTCCCACGGGTCCAGCATCTCGCTTCGCTTCAGATAAGGCCCCTCCCATCGGTCCTGTACATCCGACGGCGGCGAAACAAGAGCCTCAAGACCTTCGCTGTCGGAAGGAAGACGGCCGCAGTCATACTGAAATCGCCCGAGCTGACCCTCGACTATCGCTATCTTGCCCCTGGCTATATCCCGCTTGGCCTTGCCCAGCCCCTTGAACCTCGGCACCATAAAGACCGCAAGCAGCGCTATTATCATCGCCACAACCACAAGCTCTATAATCGTAAATCCCTTCCGGCCGCCTGACATTGTTTTACCCTTTCCGCATTTTGAGTCTTGAGTCGAGAGTTTTGAGTTCTGTCTTCATTCCATATTCTGTTTTCTGTGTTCTGTATTCTGTGTTCTTGCTTAAAAACCCGCGCCCAAATCCATACCTACCACGGGCAGCAGCGTCGCGGCGATTATGAAGAACACCACTGCCGCAAGAGCCAGTATAAGAATCGCCGGCAGCAGAGCCCCAAAACGCGCCAGTACCGCGTCCGCCTGTTCCTCAAAACTGTCCGCAGCGCTTAATAAAAGCTCATCGAGCTTTCCGGTCTGTTCGCCCACCGCTATTATCTGCATCACAAGTCCGCCGAACAGCCCCGATTCTCCGAGAGACTCCGCCAGCGACCGTCCGCCCTTAACCTCGTCTGCCACACGGTCTATCTGCACGCCCATCCCCTCGTTTCCCAGCGTATTCCGCACCACCTCCAGCGACTCAAGTATCGGTATCCCGCTGCGAGCCAGAGAACCAAGCGTCCTGGCAAACCGGCCAACCGCCAGCGAACGAAGCACCGGCCCAACCATCGGCGTCTTGAGCTTGAACCCATCCCACATCACCACCCCGGCGGGACTTTTCTTCCACCTGATAAAGGCATATATACATCCGCCCAGCAGCGGCCCGACTATCCACCCGTAGCCGACGAGAAAATCGCTTATACCCATAAGCATCCGCGTAGGCAGCGGCAGCATCGACTTTTCCGTACCGAGTGTCTGCATCAGCTTGGGCAGTATCCACACCAGCACCACAACTACCGACACAAAACCCACACAAAGCACAAATACCGGGTACGCCGCCGCGTTTTTCAGATTCGACTTGACCCGCTCCTCCCTGCTCAGCAGCCGTACAAGCTGCTCCATTGTCTGGTCAAGAATCCCCGCCGTCTCTCCGACGCGAACCATCGAAACATACAAATCACTGAACACGCCGCTCTCTTTGGCCATCGCCTCCGAGAGCGAATGCCCGCTGCTTACCGCACTTGAGAGCCGCTCCAGAAGACCGCGGACATTTGCCCTGTTCTGCTGGCCTTTAAGAATATCCAGAGCATCCAGCATTCCAAGACCGGCCTTAAGCGCGGTCGCAAGCTGCCTGGTAAGCTCAAGAAGATCGCGACCGCTCAGCCGAACCCTGCCCGCTGCGGATATCTGCAAACGCTCAACAGCCTGCGCAGCGGCGCCTTCAGCCACCTCCACCGCATACTGGCCGTGCTGGGCAAGCTGCGCTATCGCGCTCTTGCGGTCCGGGGCCTCAACCACGCCGCTTACCGTCCGCCCGCCCTTTTCAATCGCCTTGTACGAAAAATAAGACAAATCACTCCCTTGATATTACTGAGCCGTCTGTATTCTTGTATTCTTGCGTTCTTGTATTCTTGAGTTCTTGCTCTTTCAATTACTCCTCCTC
>JBGSSG010000377.1:0-6876 GCA_041737185.1 Anaerohalosphaeraceae bacterium | reverse complement strand
CGGAAGGCGCCGACCCCGGCCAGGTGCCTGCGGGCTGGGAAGGTTATATTGACGTTCTCAAGTGGACCCGGACTACGCCTATAGGCGGGGCGTGGGATATAGAGAGGGATTCCTTCGGCGTCGTCTCGGCGTTAGGGGTGGATTTTGTCAACGGCGCCGGCGCCGACAGGGATGACGCGTATATGCAGACTATTGACGCGGCCTGCGACGACGGCAACCTTGCGACAGGCCGATTCCGAAAATTCGCCGACAGCCTGTACTATTATATCATCGCTGAAAACTGAGACGACAGATTTGTCTTATTTGGTCTTGGTACAAGGGGGATAAGACGTAAGCATACCCGATGCCACATCCGCGGCCTTTTCTTTTCCCGCCAGTTGGCAAACCAGTTCAAGTGCGAAATCCATCGCCGTTCCAGGCCCCTGGCTGGTGATACAGTTGCCGTCTATAACGACTCGCTGGCCCGCAGCGGAACGGTCCGGCAGTTTGTCGGTCAGGGCGGGATAGCAGGCGGCCTTTTTCTTCTCTAACAGGCCATAGTGAGCAAGCACAACCGCTGGAGAAGCGCAAATGGCCGCATATATTTTCCCGCTTTGTTTTTGTTTTTTCAGCATTTCAATCAGGACGGGATTATCGCGCAGATGTTCTGCGCCGGGCATTCCGCCGGGCAGTACGATACAGTCAAAATCCCCCGATACGCAGTCTGCGATAAGAGCGTCGGCGACAAGCCTTGTCTTTCTCGATGCGGTAATCTGCAGTTTGTCCACTGAAGCGACAATCACATCAAGGCCCGCCCGGCGAAGCACGTCGATAATCGTAACCGCCTCAAGTTCCTCAATCCCGTCGGCAACGGCGACAAGAACGCGTTTGTTCATCGCTCGCCTCTCGTGATAAATGCTTCCCGTTATTTTGATTCGGCAAGGCCGGTGGCATGTTTCAGGTATGCGACCTGCGAGGACGTCAGTTTTTTATAGCCGCCGGCAGGTACGCCTTTAAGCTCGATTTTACCGATATGTGTCCGTTTGATGTCCTTGACCTTGTAGTCTAATCGAGCCATTGAACGTCTAATCTGGCGGTTCAGGCTCTGCCGAATGGTAATCTCAAGCGTGGTCAGCAGATTTGAACTGTGAAGGATTTTGACGGCTGCCTTTGAAGTTTTGCCCTCGGCAAGCCAGATGCCCTGTTTGAGTTTCTCAAGGGCGTCGCTTTCCATTTTGCCTTTGACGGTAACCTGATAGGTTTTGGAAAGTTCGTATCGCGGGTGTGTAAGCCGGTTGGCCAGTTCGCAGTCGTTTGTCAGAATAATTGCGCCGGTGGTGTCGGTGTCGAGCCTTCCGGCGCAGAAAATACGCTGTGCGGACTCAATGAAATCGACGACCTTTTTCCTGCCGAACGGGTCGGAGTTTGTGCACAGAACGTTTTTGGGTTTGTTCATCAGGTAATAGACCTTTTCCGGTTTGGCGATTCGTCTGCCGTGCACGCGGATATCGTCCGTGTCCGGATTGACCAGCACCGGGAGAGTGTCGATGATTTTCCCATTGACGGATACAACGCCTTCGAGAATGAGCTGTTCGCAGTTTCTTCGCGAATCAATCCCGGCGCCGGCCAGTACTTTCTGCAGACGTACAAGCCCGTCTTCCCGGACAAAACTGTTTTTGCGTTTTTTGCCTTTTGTGTCCATAGTTTCCTTAGCGGATAAATCGTCCGGCCAGCCAGAGCAGGGCGGGCAGATACAATTATAAGTCTTATTCCGCCCGCAGGCAAGTTTTTAACCGGAAGGCACGCAGGATATGCCGCTTTTTTTGAGAATTGGCCGTTGCGGCAGGGCGGAAGCGGTTCGGAATTTTTTTTATTGACGTTTTATGCCTTTTGCCGCATACTGCAGACGCTGTATCTGTTTTGACCGGAAGGTCTTATCGAGAAAAAACGCCGTTACGACAGGAGTACCTTATGGCCGCTGGACGCAGTTCTGGTAGCGGGGCGATGCTTTATGCCCTTATTACCTTTGTGGGGTTGTTTCTCGTGGCAGTAGTTTGCGCGGTGGTGTTTTACGTAAAATCCGAGGAATACCGCACGCAGAACGAGAACGTAAAGTCGGAGATGCTCAAGATTGCCAACATCACTCAGCAGAAATCGCTCGGTAAAATCGTGGGCGGGCTTTCCGGCAATAAGACATATCTTGGCGTTATGGAAGAGCAGTTTAACAAGCTGATTTCCATTATTGCGGGGGTTATGCCGGAGGACATTGCCGCCGATGCCAGGGCAAATGACATTTCCATACGTGTTGCGAAACTGATGGAATTGCTTGGGCCGGACGCCAGCCCTGCGCTGGGACCCAACGGCGTGTCTCTGATAGGCACGATTGAAGCATTGAAGGGGAAAATTGACGCCGTGCGAATGCAGTTTGCCGAGCTTGTCGGACAGAATCGGCAGCTTCAGGAAGACTTTGACGCCGCCAAAAAGGAAAGCGCTTTCAAGGAAACCCAGCTTGTTGAGCAGACGAACAGGTACCAGAAAAACGCCGACGACATTCAGGCCAAGTACGACCAGCTCCAGCAGCTTATGGGCGCATCCGCCGATGAGCAGATTCAGTCGTTCAAGGACAAGCTTGAAAATGAGCAGACTAAGCTAAAGCAAAAGCACCTTGAGCTTACGGAATCGCAGGCCGCTCTTGCAAAGACCGAACAGGCCCTGCAGGAGGCTGTACGCAAACTCGAGGAAATCAAACGGCCGCCCAATATAGAGCAGCTTGCATTCAAAACCGACGCCCGAATACTTCGCGTCGATTTGCAGAACGGGCTTGTATATCTGGATATAGGCACTAAGGACCACGTCTATCGCGGCCTGACATTCGCCGTCTATGACAGGGCCGCCCCTATCCCCGAAGACGGACAGGGAAAGGCGGAAATAGAGGTATTCCAGGTAAGCCAAAATGTCTCGGTGGCCCGGATTGTACGTTCCAACAAGAGGAATCCGATAGTGCAGGAGGACCTTGTGGCCAACCTGATTTGGGACAGTACCGCCAGCAACCGGTTTGTGGTGGCCGGGGACTTTGACGTCAACAGTGACGGAAAGATTGATTCAGACGGCGCGGCCAGGATTCGTGAAATGATAGAGCGGTGGGGCGGAACAGCCGTGGAAGGCGTTACCATAGATACGGATTTTGTCATTGCCGGCCAGCCGCCGCAGCCAATTGCCAAGCCTTCGCGGGACGAGGCCGACCTGGACCCGATGACCCAGCAGCGATATGAACAGTCGCTTAAGTCGGCCGGTGAATACGCCGCGGTACTGGCCGGGGCAAAGACGCTCTCTGTCCCCGTCTTTAATCAAAAGAAGTTCTTGTATTTAATCGGATTTGATACGCTGATGTCTCAGAACAGCGGCCGGTAACTTACTTTCGGACGACCTTCGCAAATGACTATAACCAATAAAGGTTTTAATGTTTTTGTAGTCGTCATTGTTGTTCTTACAGGAGCAGGGTTTGGTATTTTTACAGGGTTTTCCTACTCGGAAGATTTTTTCTGGGTTGGCGGCATTTCCGGAATAATTGGCGGTTATATAGTGGCGCAATTGTATTTATGGCTGCTGAAGAAGATATCCGCCAAAGGGCTGAATTCAGTTGTAATCTGGCTTGCAGGTACCCTAATTGCTGCCGTTTGCGGGATGCTTTGCACTACTTTAGTCCATGGAACCATGACGGTTGTAATGTATTTTAATTCCCAAGAGTCGTTAATGCATTTGATGGATGGTTTCTGGCCAATCGTTATTATTGTTGGGGAGATTATAGGGGCGGGAGCCGGTTTTATAGTCGGAGGCATTTGTTCTCTGGCTTATACAGCTTGGGTTAGGGGCAAGAGGGATGAGACTGCCGGCATTGCTTGAGTTTTTACCTGTCTTTATTCGATGCTTAGGCAAATTGCCCTTTTCACACCTTTGGTATTTGGCAAAACAGTTTCGAAACGAGAACCCGCACAAACACAACGGCAAATTATATGTAAACACCTTTTTCCCGCCCTTTCCTTCAAAGGCTTTTAACAGATTTATTAACACCGTCCTTGAAAGAAAACGAGTGCCTTATTCGACTTACTTTGCCGTAACAGATAAATGCCCGTATAAGTGTCCGCATTGCAGCTACGGTTTTCATAAAAAAGGGAATCTCGATACCCGACAGGCGATTAATGTAATAGAGCAGATAAAATCGCTTGGAACAATCACCATCGGCTTTACCGGCGGGGAGCCTTTGCTAAGGGACGATATTGTTGAACTGGTAGGCTCGGCAGGCGATGAAATTGCGACCATTCTTTTCACCACCGGACATCGCCTGACTAAGGAACTTGCCCGTGCACTTGCCGGGGTCGGTCTGGGCTGTATGATGATTGGGATTGAATCTGACAATCCGGACAAGCATGACAAAGTAAGGGGAATCGCGGGTTCGTTTGAGGAAGCGGTCAGGGCGACAGGTCTTTCGGTTGAAGCCGGTCTTTACACTGCGATATCAACCGTGGCGACAAAAGAGAAAATCAGGACCGGCCAAATCCCCCAAATGGCCCGAATGGCTGAAAATTTCGGCGCGCATGAATTCAGGGTGCTTGAGCCTGTTCCGACGGGTGGTTTCTATAATCAGAAAGAGGTAGCCCTTTCTTCGGAAGAGACTGAATATCTTTCAGACTTCCATAAACAATGGAATCGCAGAAAACGAGGGCCTGCGGTTTCCGGTTTTTCCTATTTGGAATCGGATAAGATGTTCGGCTGTGGCGCTGGGTTTCATCATCTTTTTGTCGATGCCGTTGGAAATGTGTGTCCATGTGATCTGACGCCTTTGTCGTTTGGCAATCTGCGGGATGAATCTCTTGAGGAAATTTGGCTTAGGATGGGGCAATTTTTTAACCTGCCGCGCTGCGGATGTTTTATGAAAGACATATGTTGCAGATTGAACGGCATCGGGGGAACTCCCGAATTTCCTTTAGGGCCGGAGGAAAGCCTCAGGTTGTGTCAATTAATTGGACAAGACAGAAAGTTGCCCATGATATACATAAATCTGTTCAAGGGCCGAAAACCAGTAAATCCGCCAGCGAGCCGGCGGTAACCAGGAAAACCTCTGCATAAACATAGCGTATGGCGAATGCGGGCTTGTTAAATGCGGCGCAAACGGCCAATATAACAGCTCCTATAGAAGCGATCAGGTAGATTTGTCCGCAATATCCAAGAATAAAAGGCAGCGGGATAACTGCACTTCCTGCCAATATCAGTATTCGGGGCATAATAAGGAAACGTTTATCTCTGCCGTAATTTGACCTGTGTCCGTTTATTTTCATATCCCCTTTTATATCACGGATGTCTTTGAGCATTTCATATCCCATTGACGACAAAAACAGCCAAACAGGATGTATGAGAAAGACATTCAGTCTGGGCGTTTGTACCGGTTCTGTCAGCATAAAGGCCAGCGGATACAGCGAGGTCATCAGTACAGCCGCAAGCACATCTTTGAATATGCCGATTTTCTTGGAGTAAACGTCGTAAAAAACAAGAAGACTCGCAACGGCAACAATGGAGATAAAAAAAGAAAAACCGCAAAAAGCCCCCGCTGAAACACCGGCAGCGAGAAGTACAATTGACCAGATTAATGCGGTTTTTGTCCACAGTTTTCCCGCGGCCAGCGGCCGATTCGGACAGTTTATCCTGTCGATATTTACATCACAGACATCGTTCAAGACGTAGCCGGCGGAAATAACGCCCAACAGAGCGAAGCAGGACAGAAACATTTTTCCGAGAATAGAATGAACATTGCCACCGGTCAAATAAAACACTATGATTGCAAAACCTGCGGCAAAAGGCAGTGAGTAATACAAACGCATCAGTCTAATCAAGGCTAATAACATTTTTGAGCGATTCCCGCCAAATATCGGTGTGTTACAGCGATGCCGTTTTCGGTCCTATATCTGTCTTCGATAATCTCGGCGAATCTTCCGAAGATTTCCCTTTCATCTGCCGGATCGGCGGCATATTCAAAACCGGCGGATGCACCAGTTGCTCTTAATCTGTCGATTGCAACCTGGCCGGAACTGACAGTATATGACTTGACGCCGGAAGCCAGATAAAGAGATTTCATCCCGAGCAATCTGAAAATAACACACAGTGACCGATATCCCGGCAAAAATCTAAAACGCATCAGATGGACCAGTTTATCAGGTTGTTCAGCAAAAGTAAGGAATGAGCAGAACAGGATTTCTCTTAATGAAAATAGGGTATTGTCCACAATCGCAATTTTACCCGCGGGCCTGAGAATACGCTTAATCTGTCTTATAACTGCAAAAGGTTTGGAGTAACCTAATCCCCAGCAGCAGCTAACTATATCTACACTGGACGAAGATTGTCTTTTTAAGTATTCCAAAACATCAGATTGGGTAAAATCACATCTGTGTCCATATTTTTGCCTTGCCTGGCAGAGCATTTCTTGAGAGCTATCGACTCCGACAGTCCTGCTTTTTGTTCTTTCGGCAATCAAATTAGTCGCAAATCCGGTTCCGCAAGTAAGGTCTATGGATATATCTCCCTTTTGGGGATTTAATCTGTCAATCAGTGATTCGGTGATATCTCTCATGTGGCTGGTCCAGGTTTTATCATAATTTTCGCTGATACGGTCATAGCTTCTCTGCACCAAACCGGGGCAATGGGCTGGTTTAATAAAGAAAAGATATACCATGCGCAGCAGCAATTTGATAAAATGTTTTTCAGGTTTTTCTTTCATAGATTTATTTATTTCAGTTCGAGGGCTGTGTAGTCTTGTTTTTTTTATTCCGGATTTACGCCGATAGAGGCGATGTAGAGCCGGCCGATAACATCCCGCACCTGCGGATTCTCGAAAAAACCTTTCTT
>JBGSSG010000316.1:0-6692 GCA_041737185.1 Anaerohalosphaeraceae bacterium | reverse complement strand
TTCTGGGGCGGCGGGGTCGATACCCAGCAGACCCTTCCTTTCGGCACGCCTGAACAGGTCTATAATGAAGTTCGCCAGCGAATTGATATCCTCGGCCAAAACAGCGGGTTTGTATTCAACAGCATACACAACGTTCAGAGCAACGTGCCGACCGAAAACATTCTTGCGATGTTTAAGGCCATCGACGACGCCCGCAGGTAGAATAAGGTCGCAGTATTACCGGACAAGAAATGACCGGGAGAATGCGCCCGCAAATCGGGAAAGGTTGATTGGGACCGGCCGGCGGGCAAAAATGCCGTATCGGATATCTGAAAAATACGAACAATAACAACAGTTGCTTAGTGGAAAAGGATTCAACCATGCAAACAGTATTTCCCACAGGGGCTTCGACGGAACGTGTGAAACCAGAATATAATTTCGGTTATATATGGCTGATATGCCTGGTGGCGGCGATGGGAGGCCTGCTGTTCGGCTATGACTGGGTTGTCATCGGCGGGGCTAAACCGTTTTTTGAAAAGTATTTCCAGTTGAATAACGAAACACTGAGCGGCTGGGCCAACAGTTGCGCCCTGATAGGCTGTCTGATAGGGTCTGTCGCCGCGGGTTATCTTAGCGATATGTTCGGCCGCAAGAAACTAATGGTGGCTTCGGCGCTGCTTTTTGCCGCGTCGTCTATTTTGACCGGATGGGCGCCGACATTTGTGTTGTTTGTTGTCTGGCGTATTGTCGGCGGCGTGGCCATCGGTATGGCGTCGAATATATCGCCGATGTATATCGCCGAGGTGTCCCCTGCGCATATGCGCGGCAGACTGGTTGCCATTAACCAGTTGACTATTGTTATCGGTGTTCTTGCTGCGCAGGTCGTTAATATGGCGATTGCACAGGATGTTCCCGAAGGAGCCACAGCCGAGATTATTCGTCAGTCGTGGAATGGACAATACGGCTGGCGATGGATGTTCTCCGCCGTGACGATTCCGTCGCTGGTTTTCCTTATCGGATCGCTGCTGGTGCCGGAAAGTCCCCGCTGGTTAGTCAAGAACGGCAACATCGCTCTGGCCCGGCGGATTCTGGAAAAAATAGGCGGTACCGCCTATGGAGATGAAGCGGTCAGAGATATTGAAAAAACTATTTCGGGAGAACAGGTCCATAAGGTGCGAATGAACGAACTGATGGAACCCAAATTGATGAAGATTCTCTTTGTCGGCGTCGCACTGGCAGTCCTGCAGCAGTGGAGCGGTATTAATGTCATATTCAACTACGCCGAAGAAATTTACCGCAATGCCGGCTATGGCATCAATGATATCATGTTTAATATCGTGATTACCGGTGCGGTCAGTATGCTGTTCACCATCCTGGCGATAGGTATGGTCGATAGTTTCGGACGCCGGGGACTGATGCTGTTGGGATGCGCCGGCATCGGGCTTTCTCACATCCTGATTGGTGCGGCGTATGTGATGCAAATGAAGGGTGTGATGGTGCTGATATTTACGCTGTGTGCTATCGGCAGCTATGGGATATCGCTTGCTCCGATTACATGGGTGCTGATTTCGGAGATATTTCCTAACCGCATTCGCGGCGTGGCGATTTCAGTTGCGGTTTCAGCGCTGTGGATTGCCTGTTTTGCCCTGACGTTTTTATTCCCGATTTTGAATAAACGGATTGGCCCGGCCAATACCTTCTGGCTGTTTGCCGCGGTATGCATCCTCGGCTTTCTGTTTATCTGGAAATATGTCCCGGAGACCAAGGGCAAAACACTGGAACAGATTGAGCGGGAGCTGGTGGATTAAAGTTTCCGGAAAACCAGAAAAGATTTAACGAACGAGGGAATGAAAAAGTTTTCTGCAAAAGCGTATATCGCGGCAGCCGTGCTGATTTGTCTGGCTGGGAAAGCCCCGGCCCTGGATGACAAGGTCAGCGTCAATCCGCAGGTGAAATACCAGGTCTTTGAGGGCTTCGGCCAGGGTGGGATGGACCAGTTTATCCCGTACTGGTACACCGCGTGGTCTTCATCTGTTCGAACCACTTATCTTGACCGGATGTACACGCTGAACAACTCGGGTCTGGGGCTGGAGATTTCGCGTATTTTGATGCCTGTGGGCGACGCCCCCAGTCATTACCATCACGACAGGTTCGGCAACCAGGGCAACCGTGCGCCCGAAAGTTTCGAACCCGAAGACGGTACATTCGTCTGGACAGGTCATGAGCGGATACTGTGGCACATTCAGGGGGCGGCGTCCCGCGGGGCAAAGATGTGGTCAAGCTGGTACAGTATGCCGTACTGGATGACGGTAAGCGGATGCACTTCCGGCCACACCAGCGGCAGTCAAAACAACCTCCAGGCGGGCAAGGAGGGGCGTTTTGCCCAGCATATCTGCCAGGTTATGAAACACTTCAAGGACAACTGGAATGTCAATTTTACATACGTCGGCGCTATAAACGAGCCTGATGAGAATTGGTGGGTGTACTGGGGGGGCCAGCCGGGCTGTCGGACTACCTCTTCTCAGGCGATAACGATATATCAGCAAATCAAAGCGGCGATGCCGACTTACGGACTGAATGTTCAAATGGTCGCGCCCGATTCCTTCTCTATCAACAATGACTATAACCTTTCGTACCTTGATGCGATGCTCGCTTCTTCCATCGGGCCGGACCTTGCTGCGCTTTGCGGGCATCAGTACTACACAACGGACGAAGGTTATACTCGCTGGAACTGGCGCGCGGTAAAGAACGGCAGGGGCCTGTGGCAGACCGAGTGGGGTGACTGGACGAACGGCGGTTATCCCGATAATAAGCCTTATGAGCAGGCGATAAATTATCTGAACAAGATTCACGACGCGCTGAAAAAGATGCGCGTAACCGCCTGGATTATGTGGGAGCCGAAGTTTCTGCTGAACGACACCGGTTCGAATTTTACTTTGCGCAAGAGCTACTGGGCGGTGGCGCAGTACAGCAGGTTTGTGCGTTCGGGGATGCAGCAGCTTGACAGTTCCGACAGTGTATCCGGGTGCAATACGACGGTGTGGCTTGACCCTGCCGACGGGCCGAGCGGCAGGAAGGTTTCGTTCGTAACGGTCAACGGCAGCGGCGGGGTCGTTACGTTAAGTTATGATTTTTCTCCATTTGGCGGGGCTGCGGTATCGGAGGTTCGCAGAACTTCGGAGACGCAAGATTTTTACGGAGTTCCCGTAAGCCAGGCCAGTCCTTATTCGTACAGCGTCTCGGCCCCGAACGGTTCTGTTGTGAGCATTTCGGCGGTTATTCCCCGCTGTCCCGTAATGAGCGGAGAATTTACCGGGGACTGTTTTGTCGGGATAGAGGATATGCGGGTTCTTGCGTCCAACTGGCTCAACTCGGTTCCCGCTCCGTGTACAGCGATACCCGGCGATACCAACGCGGACTGTTCTGTGAATCTGCTTGATTTCGGCAACCTGTCAAATCAGTGGGAGAGTTTCAAGGCGTTCAATCCGACGCCTGCGGATGGGCAGGCCGCTTCGAGCAGTCTTGTTCGTATGAGTTGGGCGGGCAATCTGTACGCGGTTTCGCACGATGTATATCTGGGAACCAGCCGGGCTGACGCTGCAAACGCAGGGCGAACTTCGGCGCAGTATATGGGCAATGTCGCCGAAAACGTTTACTATGCGCATCTTACTCCCAGCCAAGTCTATTACTGGCGTATTGACCAGATAGACGCGGGCGGAGCGGTGCAAAAGGGCGATGTGTGGTCGTTCACCACAGGAGCGTCCACGGCTGACCCTGACCTTGTGGGCTGGTGGAAACTCAATGAGGCGTCCGGCACTGTCGCATACGATGCCGGCGGTTACGGCAACAACGGTACGCTTCGGGGTAATCCTGTGTGGCAGCCGACGGGCGGGAAGGTCGGCGGAGCGATAGACCTTGACGGGGTGGGGGACGCCGTGGAGATTTCGTCCGGGTTCAATCTGAGCACAAATACCATTACGATGACGGCGTGGATAAAGGGGTGGAAGGCGGCGGACTGGGCGGGGATTGTTTATTCGAGGATTAACGGCCAGGCCTGCGGGATGGATTTCGGCGCAAACAACACCCTGCATTATACCTGGAATTACGACGACATTTCTACATACGGCTGGGACGGCGGGCCTGTGATACCCAATAACGAGTGGGCGCTGGTTGCGCTGGTTGTTGAGCCTGGCAAGGCGACGCTTTACGTGTACAGCGCCGCCGGCGGACTCCAACAGGCATCCAATGTTCACCCTCATATCGTCCAAACCCTCAACAACCTCAAGCTCGGCTGGGACAGCCAGTACAGCATGCGGTATTTTGACGGGCTTATGGACGATGTAAGAGTGTACAAGCGTGCGATGGGCCAAAATGAGATTCTCTGGCTGACCCAATAAAACTGAATGAATCTGGTTTTCCGGATGGAACGCTGTATTTGAACAAAAGGAGTAATTGTATGCGCGGAAAAGGCACGGCGGGGGTTTGTTTTCTTGTGTTTTTGTCAATGCGGATATTCGGTATGCAGGCCCCTGCCGGGCGGGAATCGCCGGAGGCGGTTTCGCTTGCCGGGCCGGCGATTTATGGTCTTTTTCAGTATTTTGCCAAGGAGTCAAACAATGCAATTTGACCGAAGACGGTTTGTAAAAGCGGCTGCGGGGGGGATTGCGGCGGCGGCGTTGAATTTTGGCGGCGCTGTGAAGGCGGGAAATAAAAATCGTCCCAATATGATTTGGATTATGGCCGAAGACATCTGCCCCGACCTGGGCTGTTACGGGACCAAAGGCGTCAAGACGCCCCATCTGGACCGAATGGCCGCCGACGGGGTGCGTTATACCAGCGCATTTACCACCGCGCCGGTATGTTCGCCTTCGCGGTCGGCGATGATGACGGGGGTGTATCAGACGTCCATAAATTCTTATCATCATCGGACGCAGGATAAAAAGCCGCTGCCTGAACCAATAAAGCCGATTACGGCATATCTGTAAGAGGCGGGATATTATAACGTTGCCGGATGCGGATATTCCAATAAAACGGATGTGAATTTTACATATAATAAACTGTTTGACGGCGATGACTGGAAAAACCGCAAAGCAAGCCAGCCGTTTTTTGCACAGATTACACTTCATGCTACGCATCACTGGTATCAGGCGGAGACATTTGATAAGGATAATCCTGTTGACCCTGCGGATGTGGACGTGCCGGCGTATTATCCGGATACGCCGCTATTGCGAAAGGATTGGGCCAGGCATCTGGAATGTATTCAGGTCATGGATCAGCATGTCGGCCAGATACTCAAGCGGCTTGACGACGAGGGGATTGCCGACAATACCATCGTGTTTTTTATCGGCGATAATGGCGGCAGGAGTATCCGGGATAAAGAATATCTATATGACGGCGGGATTCATGTGCCGCTGCTGGTACGCTGGCCGGGCAGATTGAAGCCGGGGACGGTGTGCGATGATCTGGTCAGTATGATTGATATTTCGGCGCAGATTATTCGGATTGCCGCGGGATCGACGCCGGGCTATCTGCATGGGCGTGCGTTTCTGGAGCCGGATACGCCGAAGCGGGAGTTTATTGTCGCCGCTCGCGACCGCAGCGGGGCGACAATGGATAGGATCCGCTGCGTTAGAACCAAAACACATAAGTATATTCGCAATTATTATCCGCAGACGCCGTATTTTATGTCGTCCAATTTTTATAAGAAAGAATTTTACCCGGCGTTTACGCAGATGCCGATATTGTATGCCGCCGGTAAGCTGACGCCGCAGCAGGCGAGGTTTATGGCCGGCTGGAAACCGAAAGAGGAATTGTATGATTTGACGGGCGATCCCAATGAAGTGAATAATCTTGCCGAATCCGAGGCGAATCAGAAGCTGCTTGAGGATTTGCGGGAAAAGCTGAATCAGTGGATAGAACAAACGGACGACCAGGCGGGACAGTTGGAAGACCCGGCGGTCGGCGCCAAGATTTTCGAAAAAGAATATGATTATTATGTACAGGTGATGCAGAAGCGGGGATTGAAGCCCGATTGTTCGCCGGCGGAATATTTGGCGTGGTGGGAAAAGACTATGTTGGGCAAATAAAGTGCGAAAATAAAATATTAAAAATCAAATCAAAATGACAAATCAAAGATTAACAATGAATTGGGATAGGCTGCAATGCGATGGGCTAAAGCCCATCTTACGGAAAGGAATGGCTGCTTGCGGAGCAAAAACCAGTCGCGGGCAGACACGCAGGTCTGCCCCTGCAATAAAAAGGATTCTGCTTTAATCGGTGAAAATGTTACGAGTTTTAACTGAAAGGAAAAGACAGAATGAGTTGCTGGCATCGAATTGCGTTGGTGGTTTTGGCGGGATTGCTTTTTGGGACAGGATGCGTGCGGGCTGAAGATACGCTGGCGGTTTCGCTTGCCGGTCAGTGGCAGGTAAGACTTGACCCGAAGAATGAGGGCGTTGAGGCGAAATGGTTTCTTTCCGGCGGCGGACAAAGCTGTACTTTGCCGGGGACGCTGGATGAGAACGGCATCGGTGAGCCGGTAAATATCGAACCCGCCCTGACAAAGGAAGTCCTTAAGTTTCTGCACCGGAAGGTCCGCTACATCGGCCCGGCCTGGTACCAGAAAGACATAACAATACCGCAGTCCTGGAAGGGAAAACAGATAGAGTTGTTTCTCGAACGGGTTCTGTGGGAAACAAGCGTATGGATTGACG
>JBGSSG010000199.1:0-8036 GCA_041737185.1 Anaerohalosphaeraceae bacterium | reverse complement strand
CGCAATGTCATTGAGACCGGCGTTGCGTACGGGTGGTCGTCGCTGGCGATACTGCTGTCGCTGCAAAACCGCAGCGGCTCGAGGTTATTCAGCACCGATATGCCTTACCCGGAGATGAACAATGAGCGATACGTGGGATGCGTCGTGCCAGTGGGTCTGAGGCGGAACTGGACGCTCTTGCGATGCGCCGACCGGCCTGCTTTGCCCAAGGCGCTGAAGCAAATGAACGTGATTGATATGTGTCATTATGACAGCGACAAGAGCTATGCGGGGCGAATGTGGGCGTATAAGTTATTATGGAAACATCTACGGCAGGGCGGTATATTTATCTCGGACGATATCGGAGACAATGTCGCGTTCAGGGACTTTGCCGAGTCGGTTGGACGCAAGCCGGCGGTAATAGAGTCGGACGATAAATATGTCGGCGTGATAGTAAAATAACAACTCAAACTTACCGATGGCCGGTTTGAGAATGTCAACAGTGGAGGATACAGTATGCGAGGTCAGGCTGGGTTGGCGCTGGGGCTGGTATGGTACGCGGTGTTTGTGGTCTCGATTGTTTGTCATGAGGCGGCGCATGGTTTGGCGTCGTGGCGGCTTGGGGACGCGACCGCACGGGGGGCGGGGCTGGTTACGCTCAATCCGCTGCCGCATATCCAGCGTGAGCCTGTGGGGATGCTGGCGGCGCCGGTGGTTTCTTATGTGATGGGCGGGTGGATGATTGGCTGGGCGAGTACGCCGATAGATTCCGACTGGGCTGCGCGTAATCCGAGACAGGCGGCGCTGGTGGGTCTTTCGGGGCCTGCGGCGAATCTGCTGCTTGTGGTACTGGCGGGGCTGCTTGTACGTGTCGGGACAGCGGCGGGTGTATTTGCCAGACCCGGTGTGATTGAATTTGCGCGGGTGGTAAGCGGCGAGGGGTGGTTTTGGTCGGGGCTTGCGGCGGGGATAAGCATACTGTTCACGCTGAATCTTTTGCTTTTTGTGTTTAATCTTATACCTGTGCCGCCTTTGGACGGGTCGAGCTGGGCGGAACTTGTGCTTTCCGGCAGACTGCTTTCGGCGTATCGGGCGATAATGGCCCAGCCCGGCGTGCAGGCGATAGGGATTGTTGTTGCGTGGATGGCGCTTAGGTTTATTTACGTGCCGGTGTTGGTTACGGCGCTGCGGATTTTGTACATTGGACTGTAGCAGAATGAATACACGAAGACTCGGCGGGACGGATTTGGAGCTTACGGTTGTGGGGCTTGGGACATGGGCGATAGGCGGTTCGTGGCAGTACGGGTGGGGGGAGCAGGATGACAAGGCCTCGCTGGATACGATTTTCAGGGCCGTTGAGCTTGGTATTAACTGGATAGACACGGCGGCTATTTACGGATGCGGGCATTCGGAAGAGATTGTCGGCCAGGCTATAAGGCAGATGAGTAAAAAGCCAATTGTGGCGACCAAGTGCGGGTTGAGGTGGAACCAGAAGTGTGAAAAGATAAACGACCTTTCGCCGGTAAGTATCGAGCGGGAGTGCGGGGAAAGTCTGGAGCGGCTGGGCGTTGATGTGATAGATTTATATCAGCTTCACTGGCCTGTGCCGGATGAGCAGATTGAGCGTGCCTGGGAAGCGATGGGCAGGTGCGCAGAAAAAGGGCAGGTGCGGTATCTTGGGGCGTGCAACGTGAGCGTTGAGCAGGTCCAGCGGCTAAGGAAGGTTTATCCGGTCTCTGCGGTGCAGGCGCCTTACAGTATGCTCAGCAGGGGGATTGAGGATGAGCTGCTTGAATACTGCGGCAGGGAGGGGATTGGCGTGGTTTGTTATAGTCCGATGCAGAAGGGTCTGCTTACGGGAAAATTTACAAAGCAATACTTATCGACGCTGCCCAAAGACGACCACCGGCTGCGGGACAGGAATTTCACAGGCGCAAGGTTTGAAAAAAATCTGGTGATTGCAGAACAACTCAAGGCGGTCGCCGACGAATACGGCAAAACTGTTGCCGAACTTGCGATTGCCTGGACACTTGGCCGAAGCGAAATCACCGCCGCGATAGTCGGAGCGCGAAAGCCGGGGCAAATTGAACAAACCGCCCCGGCTGGAAACTGGCAGCTTGACGCCGGGATTATCGAAGAAATCGAATCAATTTTAACATAAGGAATCAGGTTATGTCAGAAAGAACGGATATCTATACAAGTCCGCTGGTTGAGCGGAACGCATCAGCGGAGATGGCGGCCCTTTTTGGCGCGGACACGAAATTTCGCACCTGGCGGCGGCTGTGGGTTGAGCTTGCACGAGCGCAGAGAAAGCTGGGGCTGAAAATTTCGGCGGCGCAGATAAAACAGATGGAGCAGGCCGTCGATGACATCGATTATAAAAAGGCTGCCGAGTTTGAAAAGAAGTTCCGGCATGATGTGATGGCGCATATTCATACGTTCGGCCTGGCAGCGCCCAAGGCGGCGGGGATAATACATCTTGGGGCGACAAGCTGTTATGCGGCTGACAACGCGGATTTGATTATTATGCGTGGCGGAATGCGGCTGCTGGCGGGCAAGGCGGCCTGTCTGATAGGCAGGCTGGCCGGTTTTGCGAGGAAGTACCGTGCGCTGCCTTGTCTTGGGTTCACGCATTTTCAGCCTGCGCAGCTTACGACGGTCGGCAAGCGGGCGTGTCTGTGGGCTTATGATTTTGCGATGGACCTGGCGGAGCTTGAGCGGCGGATAGAGACGCTGCCGTTTCGCGGAGTAAAGGGAACCACCGGCACGCAGGCGTCGTTTTTGAGTTTGTTTAACGGAAGCCATTCAAAGGTAAAGAGGCTGGATGCGATGGTCGCAAAGGCGTTCGGGTTTGAGACGACCTGTGCGGTAACGGGTCAGACGTATCCGAGAAAGATTGACGCAATGATTGTCAATGCTCTTGCGGGCGTTGCGCAGTCTGCGCACAAGATGTGCAATGATATTCGTCTGCTTGCCGGCCTTAAGGAAATCGAGGAGCCGTTTGAGCGGGGTCAGGTTGGTTCGTCGGCGATGGCGTACAAAAGAAATCCGATGCGGTGCGAGCGGGTGACGGGCCTGGCACGGCTGGTGATAAGTCTTGCGAGCAGTCCGGCGATGACGGCGTCGGAGCAGTGGCTTGAGCGGACGCTCGATGATTCGTCGAACAGGCGTGTTGCGCTGGCGGAGGCGTTTTTGGCTGCGGACGGGATTTTGGAGATTTTGATTAACGTGGCGTCCGGGCTGGTGGTGTATCCGAAGGTGATAGCGGCGCACGTGCAGGCCGAGCTTCCGTTTATGGCCACTGAAGAAATTCTTATGGCGGGCGTTCGGGCAGGCGGCAGCAGACAGGAGCTTCACGAACGTATCCGCGTCCATTCCCAGGCGGCGGCTGCCCAGGTGAAGCAAAAGGGGCTGGAAAATGATTTAATCAGCAGGCTAAAGGCGGACTCCGCTTTTGCGAAGGTTGATTTGAAGGCTGCTCTTAACCCCAAACTATATATCGGCAGGGCACCGCAGCAGGTAAATGAGTTTATTGCGGAGGTTGTATCGCCTGTACGAAGGAAATACAAGAAGGCACTGGAAAGAAAAGTGGAGCTGAAAGTATGATTGCCCCTGCGCGTTTTGCTATGTTCAGGTGTATGTCTGCACCGTGCGTTTTGCTGGTACTGCTGTCCGGTCTTGTCGGTTGTGGTGGCAATTGTCTGTGCCGGCAGACAGCCGGTTCGATAATCGCCCAAGGCGCACAGCTTGTCGCTGTTTCGACGGAATTCAAATTCACCGAAGGCCCGGCTGTCGACGGGGAGGGCAACGTCTATTTCACCGACCAGCCCAACGATAGGATTATGATTTATACAACCGCCGGAAAACTGGAAACATTTATGCAGCCTGCCGGAAGGAGCAACGGCCTGTATTTCGACCGCAATGGCGAGCTGATTGCCTGTGCGGATGAAAAAAATCAGCTCTGGCGAATCGACACAAAGACAAAACAGCACACGGTACTGGCGCAAGACTATGCCGACCATCGCCTCAACGGCCCGAACGATGTTTGGGTACATTCCGGCGGCGGGATTTATTTTACCGACCCGTTCTACAAGCGGCCCTGGTGGGAGCATAATGAAAAGCAGCAAGACGGGGAGTGTGTATATTACCTTTCGGCAGATTTACAAAAGCTGATTCGTGCCGCGGAGGATTTGGAAAAGCCCAACGGGATTATCGGCACGGCGGACGGGAAAAGGCTGTATGTTGCGGATATTGGGGCGGGGAAGACATACGTCTATGATATTGAGCAGGACGGCACATTGACACACAAGAAGCTGTTCTGCCAAATGGGTTCTGACGGAATGACCATCGACTGTCGCGGAAACGTCTATCTTACCGGCAGCGGGGTATCTGTGTTCAACCCGCAGGGAAGGCAGATTGAACATATCGACGTGCCGCAAAAATGGACCGCCAACATTACCTTCGGCGGCAAAAACAGAAAAACATTATTTATCACCGCCGGCCCCGCTGTCTATCTATTGCAAACAAACGTATGTGGTGTAAAATGACGACGCAGAGAAATAATTCTTAGGAGATTACCGTGGATAAAGCACAACTGGTAAGGCGAATCAAAGAGACATCGTATCTTGAGGGTGATTTTATTCTGCGCAGCGGCAAACGCAGCAAATACTACCTCGACAAGTACCTGTTCGAGACGCACCCGGACATCCTGCGTGCCCTGGGAAGGGAATTCTGCAGACACCTGACGGCAGATGTAACGCTGATTGCCGGGGCGGAGCTTGGCGGCGTCGCTCTTGCGGCGGCGACGGCTATGGAGGCAGGCAAGCCCTGGATAATCGTTCGCAACAGCAAAAAAGGTTATGGCACGGGCAAAATGGTCGAGGGTGTGTTAAAGGCAGGCGATGTCGTGCTGCTGGTCGAGGATATTGCGACCACCGGCGGGCAGGTTTTGGAGGCGGCCAAAGTCATTACAGAAGCTGGGGCGAAGGTGAAAAAAATCGTAGCTGTCATCGACCGCAAGCAGGGTGCGCGGGAGAACGTCGAAGGGGCGGGATATGTGTTTGACAGCATCCTGACAAAGGGAGACCTTGGGATTGTTGATTAATGATTCTCTGACAGAACGGTATGTTATTCAACGATTCGCCCGCTAATCAGCCGGATAACGCGGGCGGCGGAAATGTTTTTCGCGATGTTTTTGATTGTCCGCCAGTCCGTCGAGGGGGTTTTAATAAAAAGTCGCGACGTTGTGCTGCCAATGGCGGCTGGGGAGTTTGCGACAATCATATCGGCGTTCTTGGCGAGCATTTTTCGTTCGGCGTTTTGTTTAATGTTTTTGTCTTCGAGGGCAAAGCCGACGACGAACTGATGCGTTTTGTTTTTCCCCGCCCAGGCGAGAATATCTGCCGTCGGCTTGAGCTTAAGGGTAAGCGGCGATTTTGATTTTTTGATTTTGATTTTTGACTTTTTTATCGGTGTATAGTCGGCGACGGCGGCGGTCATTATGAGGCATTGGCAGGTTTTGAAATGTTTTTTTACCGCCCTGAACATATCCGCCGCTGACACGACCCTGACCAGCTTTACCCCTTCCGGAGCAGCCAGGTTTGTCGGGGCGGAAATGAGGGTCGCTTTGTGTCCTTTTTTAACGGCGGCAGCGGCAAGGGCGTATCCCATTTGGCCGGAGCCTGCGTTTGAGATATAGCGAACAGGGTCGATGTATTCGTGTGTGCCGCCGGCGGTAATGAGAAAATGAAGTTTCCTGCGTTCTGTCATTGCAGGCCCTTGCAAACATTATTTGAGCAGTTGAATGATTTTTTTCAGGATATCAGCAGGTTCCGTCATTCTGCCCGGACCGCTGTCGCCGCAGGCCAGTCGGCCTGATTCGGGGCCGATGAAATGGACGCCGAGTTTTTTGAGTTTTTTGACGTTTTCCTGTACGGTCGGGTTTTGCCACATCCGCGTATTCATTGCGGGCGCGATTAGGATCGGTTTTTGCCAGCAGGCGCAGAGTGTTGTCAAGAGCAGGTCGTCGCAGATGCCGGCGGCCAGTTTGGCGATGATGTTTGCGGTGGCGGGTGCGACGACGGCGATGTCCGCCCAGTCCGCAAGGCTTATATGTCCGATTTCACAATTCCCGGTGGCCGTCCAAAGCGAGGTATAGGCAGACTGGCCGGTAAGAGCCTCGAATGTCTTTGGTCTCACAAGCTCGCAGGCGTTTTGAGTCAATATGGTTCGCACCGACAGGCCCGCGCCGGTCAGTTTGGAGGCGAGGTCGGCGGCCTTGTATGCGGCGATGCAGCCTGTTACGCCGAGCAGGACGTTTTTGCCGGCAGCTTTTGTGTTTTTGCGTTTTGGCAGGCTCATAGTTTTACAGTTTGAATTCCGGTTTTTCAGTGCGTGTCGTGTTCCATTCGATTGTGATTTTGTCTTCGAGGATTTCGCGAACGACGATTTCCATTTGCGTAAGGCCCTCGGTATTGGCGATGAGGGGTCGTGAGCCTTCCATAAGTTCGAGGAGTCTTTTCTGGATGAGAGCGGACATTTTGAACTTGCCTCCCGCTTTTTTAATTATTTCGGTGTCTTTGAGGTCGTCTATCATTTGTCTTCTCCTGCATAAAAAGGTTATTGATGTTTTTGGATTATTACGAGCGTTTCTTTTACGGCGCGGTCGAGGCTGTCGTTGACGATGATGCGGTCGTAAGTTGTCTGTGCGATTTCGATTTCCCGTTTTGCGGTCTGGAGCCGCTGGTTTTTTGCTTCGTCGTCTTCGCCTCTGTCTCGGTTCTCGATGCGCTGGTTGAGGGTTTGCGGCTGGGGTGGAGCGATAAAGAGCAGCAGGGTGTTTGGGTATTTTTGTTTTATCTGCAGGCCGCCCTGAACGTCGATTTCGAGTATTACTGTTTTGCCCGCATCGAGGGCCTGGCGGACGGGTTTTTCGGGTGTGCCGTAGTAGTTGCCGAAGACCCGTGCGTACTCGACGAATTCGTTGTTTCGGATGCCCTGTTCGAACTGGTCAATGGAGCGGAAGTGGTAGTCTTTTCCGTCGATTTCGCCTTTCCCAGGCGCGCGTGTTGTGGCTGAAACGCTAAGGAAGGCGTCGAGCGTACCAAGCAGTCGTCGGCAGAGGGTGGATTTCCCCACGCCGGATGGGCCGCTGATGACAACAAGTTTTGGCTGCTGCGTCTGGGAACTCATCGTTTTTATTCCACGTTCTGGACCTGTTCTTTTATTCGGTCAACAAAGCATTTTATGTCTATGACGGACTGCTGGATGGCGGCGTCGGACGCTTTTGATGCGATGGTGTTTGCTTCGCGGAGCATTTCCTGGGCGATGAAATCGAGTCTTCGTCCGACATGCTCTCCGGTTTTGCAGATTTGTTCGAACTGCGTCAGGTGCGATTCGAGGCGGGTAAGCTCTTCGGCTATGTCGGAGCGGTCGGCAAAGATGGCGACTTCGCGCGCGAGCTGGTCGGAATCGATTGCAAGCTGGGCCTGAGCGAGAAGCTCTCCGACGCGTTTTTTGAGACGCTGGTGGTATTCCAGGACGACGTCGTCTTTTCTTTTTCTGACGGACTCGAGGTCGTCGCGGATTTTTTTGCAGTTTTTCAGGAGGTCGTCGGCGAGGTCTTTTCCTTCATCGAATCGGTTTTGTATCAACTGTTTAAGTGCGGACGCGGTCAGGTCGATGACGGTTTGTTTCATCCGGCTAATGCGGTCGGCGTCCGGGATGACGGGCTGGACGATGCCCGGCAGGGTCAGCAGGGAGGCCAGGTCGATGGAGCATTTGTCCTCTTTTTCGGGGAGCAGTTTTTTAAGTCTGTTGATATAGGTCAGGAGGGTGTTTTCGTCGATGTCGAACAGGGCCTGTCCTGAAACGTTTTTCATTCGGAGGAAATACGAGACGGTGCCGCGGTGTATAAGTTCGCGGTGGAGTTTTTCGATTTCGCCTTCGAAGGATGCGGCGATGTCCGGCAGGCGCAGGGCGGCCTTGAAGTAGCGGTTGTTGACGGAGCGTATTTCGACGGTATAGATGACGCCGTCTGCTTCCGCTACGGCCTGGCC
>JBGSSG010000262.1:0-4979 GCA_041737185.1 Anaerohalosphaeraceae bacterium | reverse complement strand
TTCCGCCGATGGATATGCTGCGATACAGCGCGTTTATGGAATTTATGAACGACAGGAGCTATCCGGAAGAACTCAGGCAAAGCCTTATGGGCAGGATAAAAATTGAAAAGCCCGAGCTTTTTGAAAAGCTGCGGAAGCAGGAAAATATTCTTATGGAGCGGTCGCGCAAAGGGCAGGAGCAGCAGGGGGGCTTTTAGCGCTACAGCGCAAGTAATTTTGAGAACAATATAAAAATCCCAAGTACTAAATTCTAAACCCTAAACAATATCAAATGTTCAAAATACTAAATTTTCAAAACAAAAACCGTACATTAGCAGCTTCTAACTGTTTGGATTTTTGGTCATTTGGATTTAGAGTTTGTTTAGAATTTAGGATTTAGTGCTTAGAATTTTATGTGCTGTTCCTTTGATTTTTCAATAGTATCAAGGAGGAATTTGTGGAGGTTCCGATAGAGCAGCTTACCGATTCGCAGCGTCAGGCGGTATTTCACCGCGACGGCCCGCTGCTGGTGCTTGCCGGCCCCGGCAGCGGCAAGACGCGTGTGATTTCCTGCCGGATATCAGTATTGATAAATGGCGGCGTAAAGCCTGGCAATATCTGCGCGATAACGTTCACCAACAAGGCCGCTGAGGAAATGCGTAGGCGAATCTGCCGAGACGGCAGCGGCGGGGTGTATATCAGCACCTTTCATTCCCTGTGCGTACGGATACTTCGCCGATACGCCGAGGCGGCCCGTGTGAAGCCGAATTTCAGCATATACGACACAAACGACCAGATTCGATGTATGAAGGAAGCGGTGCGGGACTGCGATGTTGACTCGTCCAATTTCTCGCCCGCACGGATGCTGGAGCTTGTCTCAAGGCTGAAAAACGACCTTGAGAGCGTCGAGGAATACGCCGGCAGGGCGGATGATTATTTCGGCAAGAACGTTTCGCGGATATATAAGCGGTATCAGGAGCTTCTGGCGCGGAACAACGCGATGGATTTTGACGATTTGCTGACGAGGACGGCGTTTCTGCTGCGGGATTGTCCCGATATACGACAGGAACTTAGCGACCGGTTCAGGTATCTGCTCGTTGACGAGTACCAGGACACAAATCACGCCCAGTACCAGATAGCGAAAGGACTGGCGCTGGCTCACGGGAATATCTGCGTTACCGGCGACCCCGACCAGTCGATATACCGCTGGCGCGGGGCGGATATTGAAAATATCCTCGCCTTTGAGAAGGACTGGCCCGGCGCAAAGGTGGTCAGGCTCCAGGAAAATTTCCGGTCGATGTCAAAGATACTGGAAACAGCGGACCGGCTGATAGCTTTTAATACAAAACGAAAGCACAAGAATCTGATAGCGACCCGCGGGCAGGGGGGGAGCGTCGAGATTTTCTGCCGGGAGGATGAACAGGACGAGGCCTGCCGGCTCGCGGAGCAGGTCCAGCAGCTTTTGAATGAGGGGGCCAACGCAAACCGGATAGCGGTGTTTTACCGGGTCAATTCGATGAGCAGGGCGATTGAGGAGGCGTTTATCAGGAAGCGAATTCCATACCAGGTTGTCCGCGGCATCGAGTTTTACGCACGAAAAGAGATACAGGATTTTCTCGGCTATCTGAAGCTGATTGTCAACCCTGCCGACGATATAGCCTTTGTCAGGGCGACAGGAACGCACAGCCGGGGAATAGGTAAAACATCCGTCGAGAAGCTGTCCGGGTTTGCGAAAAAAACCGGGCAAAGTATGTTTGAGGCGGCCCGCAGCGCGGGAAAGGCTGGGACGATTCGCACGGCAGGCTCCCAACGGATAGAGGCGTTTGTGAAAATGATAGAAGAGTTTGCCGCCGGGGCCGGCGGGGAGACCGCGCCGCTTATGGACACTGTTTTTGCCCGCAGCGGCCTGGCCGAGGCCCTTCGCGCGGCAGGCGATGAGTCGGCGATAGAAAATATCAATGAACTGATAAACGCCGCCGCCGAGTATGACAGCCAGACCGAAAATCCGAACCTGGTTGATTATCTCCAGAGTATCGCCCTGTACAGCGACTCCGACGCCTATAACCCGGATTCCGGCAGAGTTTCGCTTATGACGCTGCACGCGGCCAAAGGTCTGGAGTTTGACAATGTATTTATTGTGGGGCTTGAGGACGGGCTTTTGCCGCACGAGAGAAGCTGTGCGAGCATGGACGACATTGAGGAGGAACGCCGGCTGTTTTTTGTGGGAATGACACGCGCACGCGAACGGCTGACGATCAGCTACGCCCGCTGCAGGATGATGCGGGGACAGTTTATAAGGTCGGTGCCGTCGCAGTTTCTCTACGAAACAGGGTACGCAGGTCGGGAACAGAGTATGCCCGCGGCGGATGTGGTTTTTGAGCCGGACGCCGCGCCGGATTACTCCGATGAATCGGGCTATGAACGATTTTCGCCGCGCGAAATTGTCGCGCATTCCAAATTCGGAATCGGCAGGGTCAAAGAGTTTCTGGATTTGGGGCAGGACAGCATCGTAGTGGTGCAGTTTGATTCTGGAAAAACAAAATCGCTTATGTTAAAATACGCCGGCTTGACTCGGCATGGAAGATAAATAACACTTTAGCCGAATGCAAAAAGACAGGAAACCGCCTGCGGCGGGTGCCATTTTACGCTGGATTCCCGCTTTCCGCCCGAGGCGGACAAGTCGCGGGAATGACAGGCGGCATCTGACGCCTGGCTAAAGTGTTACGAAGATAAACAGGCTTCACAGACGAAAATAGAAAGGCAGGAAAGGAATGTCAAACATTCATTTTTATTACAAGAATGTTACGGCGGAGGTAATCGGACCTGAGCACGGCATAAGCGGCAGACAGTTTTCCGAGCTTGCGGAAAAAACCGTTTCCTGCGTTCGCCGACTTGGTGATGAACGAAAGGCCGGCAGGGTGCGATATATGGATTTGCCCTATAACAGAGATTATCCGGCGAAGGTAAAAGAGGTCGCTGCACAGGTAAGGAGCGAGTGCGAAAATTTTGTCGTGCTCGGCATCGGCGGTTCGGCGCTGGGCAATATCGCGCTGCAGACGGCATTGAATCCCTATATGTACAACATAGACTGCAAACAGAGAAAAGGGCCGAGACTCTTTGTGTTTGACAACGTTGACCCTGTCCAGTTGGGCAGTTTCCTTGACTGGGCGGGCGATAAGCTCGACAGGACGATATTCAATGTCATAAGCAAATCCGGTCGGACGGCTGAGACCGCGGCGCAGTTTCTTGTAATCCGTCAAATGCTGCTTGAGCGTTTTGGCCAGGCCGGGTACAAAAATAAGGTAATCGCCACGACCGACGCGAAGGAAGGCACTCTTCGCAAAACCGCCGATAAGGCGGGGTTTCGGACGCTTGAGGTGCCCGACGGCGTGGGAGGCAGGTTCAGCGTGCTAAGTCCCGTGGGTCTGCTCAGCGCTGCCGTTTGCGGAATTGACATTGATGAGCTTCTTGACGGCGCCCGCCGGATGGACAAACGCGTCAGCTCGGAGGATTTTTTCAAAAACCCCGCCGCTCTGAACGCCGCGATAAACTTCCATTTCTACAACCACGGCAAGCGGATATCGGTGATGATGCCCTACGCATGGGGCCTTAAGGACCTTTCGGATTGGTACCGGCAGCTATGGGCCGAGAGCCTCGGCAAGAGCAGAAATGTCAAGGGTCAGGAAGTATTCATAGGGCCTACGCCGGTCAAGGCGCTGGGCACGACGGACCAGCACAGTCAGGTGCAGCTTTACCGCGAAGGGCCTAACGACAAGCTGTTCACGTTTTTACAGGTGCGGAATTTCGGGAGGGATTTGACCATAGGCCCTGCGCCGGATGAATCGCCGGAGCTTGCGTATCTTGCGGGTCAGAAGATGTCAAAACTGCTCAACAGCGAAAAGACGGCCACGGAGTATGCACTGCTTGTGGACAAGCGTCCCTGTCTTACGGTTTTGTTCGAGCAGGTTTGCCCGGCAGCCGTCGGGCAGTTTATTTACCTGTATGAGGCAACCACTTCTCTGGCAGGAATGCTGTTTGAGATTAACGCCTACGACCAGCCCGCGGTGGAACTTGGCAAGGAGGCGACATTTGCGCTGATGGCACAGCCGGGCTATGAGGAACTGGCCGGTGCGATTGAGCCGGTCAGCAGGATTGACAGCGGATATCTTGTATAAAAAAGGGGAAGGAAACGAAAAATGGATTACGCAGTGATTATGGCCGGGGGCAGCGGCAAACGGCTGTGGCCCTTGAGCAGGCAGAGCAGGCCAAAACAGGTTTTGCGTCTTTTTGAAGGCAGGACGCTGTTGAGAAAATGCTTCGACCGGCTGTGCGGGAATTTTGACATTCGCAATATCCTTGTACTGACCAACGTCCGGTATGCGCAGCAGGTGCAGGATAATCTGCCCGAACTTCCCGCCGGAAACATAATAGCCGAGCCGCAGGTTCGCGACACCGCCGGCGCCATCGGTCTTGCCGCGACGGTATTGAGCAAGTACGACCCACAATCGGCAATGGCGGTGGTAACAACCGACCAGGTCATTGAACCTGATGAGCCTTTAGTGAGGGCTTTGCAGACAGCGATTAAATTTGTGGAAAAGAACCCCGACGCGCTGGTTACGTTCGGGATTGAGCCGTCATACGCCGCTACCGGGTACGGATACATCAAGATGGGCCAGGCCCGCTCTTTCGATAAAGGGTGCGAGCCGGTCTGCAGAGCGGAAGGTTTTCGGGAAAAGCCCGACGCCGATACGGCCCGGGAGTATATAAGCAGCGGCGATTACTGCTGGAACGGCGGGATGTTTGTCTGGAAAACGGCGACGATTCTTGAGCATCTGAGGCATTTTTTGCCCGGCTGCGCCGAGCCGCTGGAAAAAATCAGAACTGCCTGGGGCGGGCCGGAGCAGGCCCGTACGCTTGAGGAATGGTTTGTCAGGATTCCAAAAATGAGCATCGATTACGCGGTGATGGAAAAGGCGCCGAAGGTCTATTGCGTCCGCCTC
>JBGSSG010000201.1:0-5049 GCA_041737185.1 Anaerohalosphaeraceae bacterium | reverse complement strand
CATCGAAATATGTCAAGGACAACGATCTCCATCACTATGTGGAGTACATGGGAAAATACGGAAGAATGCAATTCCATTCCAGTTATGACGAAGAGGATGGCATCTCCCAGTGGCTTGAATTCCTTCCCACGGACCTTGCTGTTGACGCATTTCTGAGCAAAGATATAGCTATCAACTTTAATCTCACCCAATCTGAGTTCAAGATATATATCCCGCTCAAGCAAAAGCACCAGTACATGACCATAATTGTCAAGAACCGGAAGATAGATAGAATTATTTGGCTTGATTTTTAACAACAAAGAGAGAACGAAACGGGGTCAGGAGTATTAATCGTTAAGTTACATAACCTGTTTATCCTGTCAAAATATTCCCCCAAAAACCCTTCGAAAAGAATTGACAGGCCGGCCAAAGATAGATACAATGTAATTACATTGAAAGGTTGGTTGATGCAAAACGTAATACGAACCCACTTGGTGCAGATTGGAAACTCCCGGGGCGTGCGGATACCCACAGTCCTGATTAAACAGCTCGGTCTGACCGACGAGATTGAAATGGCCGTGGAACGGGGAAACCTGGTGATTCATACGCCGCGCCAGTCCCGGCGCGGCTGGGCCGGCCGTTTTCGCAAAATGGCCGAGCGAAAAGATGATCAGGCCCTGATGGGCGATTTCAGTCTGTCAACCTGGGACCAGAAGGAATGGCAATGGTAGTTCAACGGTTTGATGTCTGGCTGGTGGCGCTGGACCCCACGTTGGGCAGTGAGATACAAAAAACCCGGCCGTGTTTAGTCATATCCCCCGACGAAATGAATCATTATATCGCTACAGTCATTGTCGCGCCGATGACGACCAAAGGCAGGGCCTACCCGACGCGGATTGCGTGCAGCTTCCAGGGCAAAAAAGGACAGATCGTTCTGGATCAGATTCGCACAGTTGATAAGGTGCGTTTAGTCAAACACCTCGGGCGAATCTCTGAAAAAGCACAGGATGAGGTAGTGGAAGTGTTGCAGGAACTGTTTGGGAAATAACAACCCTGCAATCGACCATCTAAATATCTTGTTTATCCCGTTAATCCTGTCAAAAAAATAACCGGCGCGATTTCTGACGTTCGAGGTTTCTATCGCGGGCCGATGGTAAGCAGTCTTATCGCGCCGAGAGCGGCCACGAGGATAAAGACAACTCTTACAAACGACTTCGGCAGGATGTGCATCAGCCTGCCGCCGATGTAGCCGCCCAATATCGCCGTCGGCACAATCAGTACGGCTATCCTGAGCGATTCGACGACTGATTGTCCGCCAGAAGAAAGCGTCCAGTTTTTGTAAATCGCCCCCAGCCAGGCAATGCTCACAATCACCGCAGCCGAGTTGCTCATCGCATTTTTTAACGGCATACGAAGAAGAAGCTGCTGCATCGGCGTCGAAATGGTTCCGGCTCCTATGCCCAGCAGGCCTGCGCCTATGCCGGTGGCCAGTCCTGTAAAGGCTGAACAAATCCTGTCGATGGTTGAAAGTTTCTTCGACGGCTGGTGCATCAGATGTCTCGGCGTCGGCCTGTACAATTTCCAGCAGTTATAAATTACCACATAAACAAGAAACGCCCCGAAGACCCGCGCCAGCAGATAGCTGTTTTTCCCCGCAAAGAATGAGATGTCGCTAATGGCGACCCCGGCCAGTATTCCCGCCATTGCCGCCGGGGCCATCCATCGCAGTACCGGCCCGGCCAGTGAGTCGGCCTTTCGATGCGCAAAAATGGAAGAGACCGCGACGAAGAAATTGCAAATCATCGCCGAGGCCTGGTACAAATGCTGATTTTCGCCGAAGGCCAGGACAAGTCCGGGAATAATAACAAGCGAGCCGCCTATCCCCAGAAGCCCGCCGAACAGGCCCGCGGCAAGACCCAGGCTGGTTAAAATAACAATCTCCATTATACTCCTTCGGCCGGGACGAAAAGCTCTGAAAATTTTCGTTCAATGCTTTCGCTGGCACAAAGCGTCTGGCCTATCAGTACGGCCCCTACGCCGACGCGGATGAGCTTTTCAACGTCCTGACGTGTCGTTATGCCGCTTTCAGAGACAAGCTGTCGGCGGTCTTCCACAAGGTCGGCAAGCCTTGCGGTTGTATTCAAATCCACCTTCATTGTGGCAAGGTCGCGGTTGTTTATTCCAAGCAGGCTGTAATGCTTTTGCGGAAATCCGACGAGACTTCGCACCTTAAGCAGTGTATCAGCCTGGTGCGCCTCGATTAGCGTTGTCATAGTCAGTTCGGTCGCCAGGATAAGCAGGTCCATCAGATGGCCGATAGGCAGAGCCTCGACAATCAGCAAAATGGCGTCTGCGCCTGCCGCCCTGGCTTCATAGACCTGGTAAGGGTCAACAATAAAGTCCTTCCGCAGCACGGGCAGATTCACCGCATCTTTTACCGCCGTCAGATATTCCAGTTTTCCCTGGAAGTATTTTTCATCTGTCAGCACGCTCACCGCGTCCGCCCCGCACTTTTCATAAGTCCGGGCAATGGCCACGGGGTCAAAATCCGCCCGAATCAGGCCCGCCGAAGGAGAAGCCTTCTTGACCTCGGCTATGACGTTCAGGCCGCGGGCATTGGATTTGGTAACGGCATTATAAAAATTGCGGCACTTGGGCAGACCTGCGGCCTTTTGACGCAAAAACTCAATGGGCACCCGGCTTTTGCGAGCCTGTACCTCAAGGACCTTGTCGCGTATAATCTGTACGAGAATATTCTGCACGCAGTCGCCGCCAAAGTCTATTTTTTTGAAAAGCTGACAAACAGCATTCTAAGCTGGCCCAGGGTTGACTGGAGCATCTGCTGCTCGTCGGCAGTCAGATTGCCTTTGCACTTTTCCTCAAGCAGCGCCAGAATATCAATGTTGTATCGGGCCATCTCAAGGTCAGGCTCAATCTTCTTGTCGGCGTCTTTTTTGTCACGAAGCAGACCCAGTGCAAAATAGGCCTGCGTGGCAAAAAAACCCACTAAGCCCGTAAAATCCACCTCCGGCAGTTCCGGCGGGGCCTTCGTTTCCTGCCGCTTTTCCTGCGTTTCGAGGCTGTCCTTTTCTTTTTCTACCTTGTTTTTCCAGTCCTCGTCGATAATTACTTTTTTCGGTTTTTCCTGCTCTGCCATATCAAACCTTTCTGTATTCCCGTACCATTTCTACATGTACTTTTTCATATCCCGGCCCATCTGGCGTTTCTGGTTTTTTTCCTGTATCTTTTGTCGTTTGTCGTACTGTCTTTTGCCCGTTGCCAGGCCCAACTCAATTTTGGCAATACCCCGCTGGTTAAAATAGACGCCAAGAGGCACCAGCGTAAAGCCCCGCTGGTCGAGTTTAGTTTTTAATTTTTTGATTTGCGCCTTGTGCAAAAGCAGCTTTCGTTTACGCAGAGGCTCGTGGTTAGCCCCGGCAGCCTTGTCATAGGGGGCTATCTTGCACCCAATCAGCCAGCACTGATTCCCCTCTATCCGCGCGTATGATGCGTCCATATCGCACTGTTTGTTGCGCAAAGATTTGACTTCGGTACCCAGAAGCATAAGACCGGCCTCGACCTTTTCAATAATTTCAAAGTTGAAAAAGGCCTTCTTGTTCTTGATGCTCGGCCCGCCTGACGGTTGTTTGTCCTGTTTTTTTGCCATCAGGGCCATATTACCAGCAGAAGAAAATTTTGCAAGTTTTCAACTGCCCCGTTGATACGCAAAAAAAACAGCGTATCTGCAACGGCCCGGCCGTGCGGATACGCCTGAAAATTACGCAAACAGCCGTTTATTTGAGCAGCCGAATTGTACAGGGATATCTGTATGCCTTTCCGTCGCTGGCCGAAATGGCCGCGATGATCGCAAAAACCAGGTCGGCTATAAACAGCGGGACAATCAGAAAAAACCCGATACCTGCTATGCAAATCGTCGGAGAAAGAAGCAGGGCGTAAATCGTGGCGGAAATCTGGAAATTCAGGGCCTCTCTGCCCTGCTCCCGGACGAACGGGTAATCGTCCTTTTTAATCAGCCAGATAATCAGCGGCCCCAAAATATGTGCGAAGGGAATGGCAAGAAGCATCGCAATCGCCGACAAATGGCAGAACATCGCCCACTGTTTGGCCTCTTTGGACGGTTCGGCAAGCTGCGGCGGCTCCGGGGACACGGGGGTGGGATTTTCAGTATTTTGTTCCATTGTAAAACCTCCTTGACTATGTCTGTTTTCCGTCAACGTCTTCTACGTTACTCCGGCAGGCGTGTATGGTCAATAAAAAAATACCCCGCGCAGATTTTACGGTTTTGCCCGGCAGATGCCGATTTCCCGGCCCGGCAATGGCAAGAACTACCATCAGGCAGGCATTTTTTTGTTATTCTTCTTTGATTTTGGGCATTTTTGTGTTATTATACAGGAGTGTGTAGGAGCAGGTGTTTTCTTGTGCGATCCTTTTGTTTATGGGGAGGAAAAATTCGATGAGATATTTCAGGTACGTTCTGGCAACCCCTATTGTGGTTTTGAGTGTTTTTTCGCCTGTTATGCAGGCAGCAACCATAAATATCGACGGCTCTACTGTCGGCAGGGCATTTGAGGGAATCGGAGCCGTCAGCGCCGGCGCGAACTCGCGACTGCTGACAGACTACCCGGAGCCTTACCGCAGCGATATCCTTGATTATCTGTTCAAGCCCAAATTCGGAGCGGGTTTTCAGCATCTGAAGGTCGAACTGGGCTGCGGCACCAACTCCACTTCCGGCGCCGAACCCAGCCACGCCGTTGCCCGCAGCGAACTGACAAATCCGGTTTGCAGAGGATATGAGTTCTGGCTTATGCAGCAGGCAAGGAACCGCAATCCCAACATAATCCTTGACTGCCTGCCCTGGGGTTATCCTAACTGGCTCAGCGGCATATTCTCGCAGGATTCTGCGGATTATTTTACGGCGTTTCTCCGGGCTGCTCAAAACCAATATGGATTGCAGCTTGACTGGCTTGGCGGGGCACAGAACGAGCGAGGCGGCGGAACCGATATGTGGTGGGTGCGATATACGCTTCGTCCGACGATGGACACGGCAGG
>JBGSSG010000178.1:0-6564 GCA_041737185.1 Anaerohalosphaeraceae bacterium | reverse complement strand
ACCTCTTTAAACGCATATTTAGCAGCAAAAAGATAGCTGTCAAAATCCTCTTCAGGGGTGCCGTCCGGATTATTTTCTCCCCAAAGTGTGAACTCTCTTGTATGATACCTGTCCACAATTGTCCTGAAGTCAAACCCCTTGTAATTTATATTAAAATTCGCATTGACAATATCTAAATTCGAATGGTTTGCCATGCTCCGGGTGTTGCCGAGTATATCTACATTGTCCTTGTCGCTGCGCATGCCCTCGCCGGCCACGAAACTTAAGCTTGTCGCAAAATCGTTCTTTTTATCCTGCCTGCCAACGCCTCCCGCAATATTCCGATGCGAATAAGTTTTACTCATTTGAGAATACAGGCCGCTTATCCAGGCTCCGTTTTCTTCGGCGCCCCTGGTTATGATATTGATTACTCCCACCCCGGCGTAGCCGCCGTAAATAGCCGACCCCGGCCCTCGAATAACCTCTATCTTCGCTATATTCTCCACAGGGTAATGATTGCCATACACCGTGGTTCCGAACATCTCTTCATTTAATTGCAGGCCGTCCATCATCACCAGAAGTTTACCTTCATAGGCCCATAGCCCCCGCATGCCGATACCAATTTGACCTTCACAATCAACCGCAAATGTAACGCCGGGAACAAACAGAGTCAAAACATCCACCAGGTCTCTTGCGCCGGAATTGAGAATCTCTTCTCTTGTGATAACTGTTACAATACCGGGCGCCTCTCTTAGACTTACCTGCTTCAGGGATGCAACCGAGACATCAATCTCCATCAGTTCTTCCAAACTCAAATCGAAATATGACCCCTTCTCTCCAACAGCGACTCCGTTCTTCTCATTAGATGCAAATAAGCCCGCAGAACAGGTAAGGACTATTATCAAAATAGGTACAGATAATCTCTTTACCTTCCGCCCCATTTTCATTTCAACAAAAAGGATTGATATCCAATTCATCTTATTTTTACCTCATATTGATCCCTGTTTGGCAATATCTTCCACCCTGCTGTTATCCAGGTTGTCGGCAATCAGACTGCATCACTTTATTATTATTCCCAAAAAATCCAGGTTTTTTTGCTTAATTTATGGGGATATTCCCTTGCCATTCCATTAAAGATTTGATTAGGGCTTTACAGTAAGGGGTGTTTTGACGATAATATGTGGACTAAACGTGATGAAAATCCGAGGCTTTTAACAAGGGTATTGTATGTGCGGGATAGTGGCATATTTTGGACAAAAGGCGGCCCAGCCGATACTCGTGGAGGGCCTAAAGCGGCTGGAGTACAGAGGTTATGACTCTGCTGGAGTGGCATTTTTAGAGGAAGGCCGGCCATTTAAGGTTTATAAGACCAGCGGCAGGATAAGCGCCCTTGAGCGGATATTGCCTAAGCCGGCAGAAACCGCCACGCTCGGAATCGGGCATACCCGCTGGGCCACACACGGCAAACCCAATACGGTCAACGCACATCCCCACGTCGATTATACCGGCAAAATCTGCCTCGTTCACAACGGGATTATCGAAAACTACGCTACGCTGAAAAAGTGGCTTATAAAGGAAGGGTGCGGATTTAAGAGCGAAACGGACACGGAGGTGGTGGCCAATCTTATCGGATACTTTTACCAGCACAACCGCACGCGGGACGGACGCGAGGCTCCGCAGGGATGTCATCGTTTTGAATGGGCGGTTCAGCAGGCCCTCAACGAGGTCTGCGGAACTTACGGCCTTGCGATACTCTGTTCGGACTGTCCGAACACGCTGATAGGCGTCAAAAAGGGCAGCCCTCTGATACTTGGGGTGGGCGAGAACGAATATGTGATAGCCTCCGACGCGGCGGCTATCGTGGAGCATACGACGCAGGCGATTTATCTGTCCGACAGCGAAATGGCCATCATTGGCTCGGACGGTTTCCGCACGAAGACTATCGGCAACATCGCGGTACAGAAGGAGCTTACGGAGATAGAAATCTCGCTGGACCAGATCGAGCTGGAAGGATTTGAGCATTATATGCAGAAGGAAATCGCCGAGCAGCCCATGGCCATTGAGACTTGTCTGGGCGGTCGGGTGGACCTGAAAAACAGCAGGGTCATCCTCGGCGGCATTCAGTCGCACCTGCGGGAACTTACACGCGCCAAAAGGATAATACTCACGGCCTGCGGGACGGCCTGGCACGCGGGACTCGTAGGAGAGTTCCTGTTCGAGCAGCTTTCCAGAATTCCCGCAGAGGTGGAGTACGCCAGCGAATTCCGGTATCGCAATCCGATTATCGAGGAAGGCACGGTAGTTGTAGCGATAAGCCAGTCCGGCGAGACGGCGGACACGCTGGCGGCGGCGGAACAGGCTAAGGAGCGAGGGGCGATGGTACTTGGTATTGTCAATGTGGTAGGCTCATCGATTGCCAGGATGACCGACGCAGGAGTGTATCTTCGCGTCGGGCCGGAAATCGGGGTGGCAAGCACAAAAGCCTTTACCGCGCAGACAGCGGTGCTTGCGATGCTGGCGATAGAACTGGGCAGACGACGGCACTTGAGCTGCGATAACGCATCGAACCTGTTGAATGAGTTGGTCAAGGTGCCGGAAAAAATCCGCCGGATACTTGAACAATCCGAGTATATCAAGGGCATTGCGCAGGCCAATCTTGACAAGCAGAACTGGCTGTTCCTCGGACGGGGCTTTAATTATCCCGTCGCACTTGAGGGCGCCCTGAAGCTCAAGGAAATCAGCTATATTCACGCCGAAGGTATGCCGGCGGCGGAAATGAAACACGGTCCGATAGCGCTGATAACCGACCAGATGCCGGTGGTGTTTATCGCAACACAGTGTTCGCAGTACGAAAAAATAATCGGCAACATACAGGAGGTTCGCGCGCGAGGCGGCAGGCCGATTGTGGTCGCCACGCAAGGGGATGAAAATATCAGGTCGTATTCGGAGCACGTGATATATGTGCCGGACATCTGCGAGCCGCTTCAGCCGATGCTCACGGTAGTTCCACTGCAGCTTTTGGCATATCACGCCGCGGTTCTCAAGGGCTGCGACGTTGACAAACCGCGCAACCTCGCCAAAAGCGTTACGGTCGAATAAGAATCCTTCGGCCCGTCGGGAAACGGATACTTCCCGTCATCGTGAAGCAGGGGATCGCCGGATGGAAGTTTCGGTTTTGCCGGCCTTTTCTTCGTGCCCGTACAGAACCTTCATAGCCTTTTTCACGTCGGAGACCTTGAGGATGCCGGTGGTTCGTCCGCCGCGAGCGCCGGCGGTTACATAGGCATACGAAATGTTTATATGTGCCATGGCGAGCTTTTCGGCGACATCGGCCAGCGCACCTGCCTTGTTAGGAAGGGTTACGCAGAGAACTTCGGTTTCGCTGTACGGCATATTCAGATGTTTAAGTACCACGCGGATATTGTCGGATGAACTGCCGACCAGCCGCATCACGCCATGCTCTGCAGAATCCATCATCGTCAGGGCAACGATGTTGATTTTGCCCGAAGCCAGTTCATTGAGAGTTTTTGCCAGTACGCCGGGTTTGTTCACCATAAAAATCGAAAATTGAGTGTCTAAGTGCATTTACAATTCCTTTCTTATCCGAATTTAATTTTTTAGTGAATAATGTATTTGTACCGGCGACAGGCGGTTATTGTTCATTTTTTTTGGCGCCGAGCGCTTTTAATGCGGCCTCGGCGTCGTCATAAAAGTCAAATATTTTGTCGAGATTTGTGATGCGGAAGACTCGCGTAAGCTGCGGGTTTATGCCGCTGATTACGATGGTTCCGCCGCAATCTTTCAGCCTTTTCCAGACATCGACCAGCAGGCCGAGCATCTTCGAGGAAAAGAAGAGCACGCCGTGAAAATCGATAATCATTTTTTTTGGCTGCCGAAGCCCGATAAACCGGCGAAGCTGGCCGGCAATTTCTTCAACACCCGACAATGCTCCAATCGAGGCAGTCCGGAAAGAAACGATAAAGACATCGTCGGCAGTCTGGATATCCAACAGTTCGTCCCTGGGCATTTTTGTCGTCCTTCCTTTCGGGAATACAGAATATCATAAAAGAAAGGTTTTGTCAACGATATGCCGCTGCCGAGGTTTTTTAGGCGTGGCAGATACGTCTGAATTTTTCGGATTTAACGCTTTTTTAAGGCAACAGCATCCGGCGGTAAATGCCCCTTTTTCAGCCGTACTTCGAGGCAAAACCGCAAAAACGTAATTGCGAGATTTTTTCTGTTGACAAAGGTAAGATACTATTGTAAAGTACTTGCTGAAAATTAAATATCGATAGTCCACTGGACTTTGGCGTTCTCCTAAGAACTGGCAGACTCTATACCAAAGAGCGCAAGGATCAGTGCCCCAACCGGGGCGCTACCTTCGTATTCTTTGGTAGGCCCTGCCAGGCCTTTAGGAGGTACGACAGCGTAGTGCCTCTTTTTTTGCGGGGTCGGCTTGCAAAGGAGGCCAAAAAAATTCAGGGCGTTTTTTTGGAAAGGGCGATCAAATGCGGCTCGGAATCAAAAAGAGTTGTGGGGTTTGCTTATCATTTTTTCTTATCCTGCCTTTTCTGCTTACGGGAATTTTAACGAGTGCACCTGTGAACGCCTCAGGGCAGAGCACATCCCCTTATGTTGTCGATGTAAACGATTATCCGCTACCTTCAAACGCGCCAGAAGATTCCAATCCTATCACGTTTAGTGAATTTCCGCTGGGTACATATATCACCAACCAATACGCCAGCTATGGCATTATTTTTGGCGGCGATACTCCTTATATTACTACCGATGGCGCCAATCCTACAACTCCTGTTTTATCCGGTTCGCCCTTATTTGAAGGGGCCATTGAGGGGCGATTTGTCTGGCCGGACGATGGCGTTTCGCCGGCGGTGGTATCTGCATTTTCGCTGGACGCAGGCTATTTTGACCAAATCGGTTCAACTCGTCTTGAGTGGTTCGATATTGATGGCAATAAACTGGGTGAGCAATATAACTCAATTATTGGCATCGAAACGTTTGTGATTGAAGACGATGGCATTGCGAGTTGGCGTATAGCTATAACTACAGAGGATCCAGCCGGTTATGCGATTGATAATGTAGCCATAACGGGGACTATCGTTCTTTTTAATCTTCGCAAAACCGACGACGTTGACGACAACGACTGCCGAAGTCCGGGGCAGGAAATCACATACACAATCTGTTGGGAAAACACAAGCGAGCAGACATTTACCGATGTGTATATTATCGACGATCTGCCTGCGGGCGTGGATTATCCGGTAGAATATACCATCGGTCCTGATTTTACGATAATAAGTTCCGACCCGAATTATAACGAGGAGGAACATTCCTATCGCTGGGATTTGGGGACAATTCCCGCCAACAGCAGCGGATGCGTAGAGCTTGCGGTTGTCGTCAATGAGTCTGCCGGGCCGGGGATGAATCTGCACAACGTCGCGGAGATGTTCGCTGGCGACAGTTTGATTGCGCGGGCAACGGAAGATACGCCGGTCTGCTGCTGGGATACGGGTGCGATTATTTATGTTGATAAAAACGCCACAGGCAGCGACAACGGGGTCAACTGGGAAAACGCTTATACGGATTTGCAAAATGCGATGGCTCGTGCAAGGTTTGGCTGTGAGGATGTCAATACAATTTACATTGCTTATGGTACGTATAGTCCCGGCAGTGATGCGGATGATACTTTTGAGATTCCCGACAATGTTTCGGTCTATGGTGGCTTTGCAGGTTGGGAAACGTCTCCCGACCAGCGGAACATTAAAATCCATCCAACGGTTTTGACTGGCTGTATTGATCCCAACAATCGCAACGAAACCATCGTTGCTATGGGCAATGATACGATACTTGACGGCATTACCGTTAAAGAATCTTCCGAGTACGGCGTTTACGGTGAGAACTCTGATTTTACAATCGAAAACTGCCGGATTGAAGATAATCAGCAGTACGGCATTAGAGCCGAAAACGGGGATGTCTCCATAAAATGGTGCTCTGTTAAAAATAACGGATACGACGGTATCCGCCATGTCGGGAACGGGAAAAGTGTTACGATAGAAAACTGCCAAATATACGACAACCAACGAAATGGAATTCGCGCTACTGATTCCCTGTCAACTATTAAAAACAGTGTGATTTGCCGAAATAGTGTTAAAGGTACTATTTATTACGGCATACGTTTTGGAGATCCATTGGTGGCGCCTCAGATTTACAATAACACTATTGCCTATAATTATAATGAGGCGATTTACTTTTCGGATAACGGTACGGCCGGCGATCCGAACGACAAGGACTGGCCCGATGTTCAGAACTGTATTATCTGGTACAACAACAACGGCGCAGAGCAGTTAAAGGGTTTTGACCCGGAGTGGTCGGCATACTACAACTGTATTCAGGACTGCAACGATGTTAATTTCAATATTAGTTCTAACCCGAAGTTTGCTTATGAAAACGAGCCGAATAATGTGCATTTAGCTTACGATTCACCCTGTAAGAACATGGGTAATCCAAGCCATAACAGCGACGATGTCGGCCTGTACGATATGGACAATGAAAGTCGTATCACCGACGATA
>JBGSSG010000097.1:0-2820 GCA_041737185.1 Anaerohalosphaeraceae bacterium | reverse complement strand
AATTGCCATTTTAGAGAATTGTTTTTCCGTAACATGAAGCAAACGGACCTCTCCATCCGGTGGTAAAAATCCCTGTACTCGTTTGTAATGCACATCCGCATTCTCCTCGCTGGCACAATGCCTCGCATACACTGAATATTGTACCATAGTGAACCCGTCCTGCATAAGGTTTTTTCGAAAGTGTGTATAGTCCTTCCTCGCCTTTTGCGTATCCGTCGGCAAATCAAACATCGCTACGATCCACACAGCCCTGTACCCCGATTCAATCATAAACTGGCAACTCGATATCTTTCTGTTCCCCCGCCAGACATCTCTGCAATGACGCCGCCGTCCGGTGCAGTCCCACCATTAAAGGCCCCGTAAAGCCTGCGATTTCCACAGGTTCATATAAAACTTCAAGCAGTTTCTCTTTCCGCGCGGGTGTAAGTTCTCTTAACTCCGACAAATCACTCGTCTCCCGCACAATCGCTCGAACCTTCTTTTCCACAAACCCCCGAAACGGCTCAACCAAATCATCGGCAAGACAAAACGCGTTGTACTTGTTCCGGTGATGAATCCCCAGCGTCGGCAGCAGTCCCGCCGAACATATCGCACGCGCCACCGCCGCCCGCATCACCATATATCCATAATTAAGCAGATTATTCGGCGGCCCACCGTCGGCGTCACGCCGAAAATCAATGTGCTGAATATAGGAAGACCAAAATCGTTTGCTGGCCTGCGCCTCGATATTGTCCGGGTCGCCGGAGCGTACTTTGTCACGCAGACCTTTCAGGAATTTATGCGTTTGCTGGTCGTCTTTGACAATCTGTGCCTGATGGGATATTTTTGCCCGTATCACTTGCCGCCACAGTTGCTTCTTTACCGGCTCCTTGGCCTCAATCTGTTTGCGGAAACGCTCTGTCTGTACCGTGTTGCTCTCTAAAGGCAGCATCATCCCAGCCGGCAGATAATGCCCATCGCACAGTATTACGGCGGCGTTGTGTTTAAGCAGTTCCGTAAAAACCGAGTGTGTATATGATACCCCCGTGTGCCAGACTAAAAGTACGCCTATATCCTCACACGGTATTCTGCCGACCTCCTGCCTGTCCTGTTTGACAATAAGCTGGCCAAGCGTAATCGAAAGGTGCGTCCCTGCACGCGACACCTCCACGATCCGCTTAATCATTCGCTCTGCGTACCCTCCCAGATGGATCAACAGTAACTTTTTTTATTACCATCTCTTCAAATTCTGCCATAGATGTTATGCGATATGCTTTCTCTGTTTTTTTATTTACTGTTTCTTCAATACGTGCAAGTGATAATTCTGCAAACAAAATGTCGATTGCGGTCGGCCTATCGCTCCCATAAGACATTTTGATTACTCTTGCTAAGACTTGCTGTCCCTTGCGATTCTTCATCAAAACCGTTTCGCCAATGGAAAGCGACATCACAAATTCAACTTCCTCAAAAAGCTCTGGGAACGGATTTTCTTTGGTGATGATTACATTTTTCACCGTTTTTTTCTGCCGCTCCGCATCTTCAATTCGCTGGGCCACTTCCCATACAGTATGAATTTTTCGAATCAATTTGTTTTCGTATTTCTTTTTATCTTTAACACTTTTGACTTTCTTGACACGGAATGCTTCAACATGATGATTCGACCCCGGCTCTACCCAAATGTCGTTCTTTAGCGAAATCATATTATTAGAAGAAACCCAGACTCGAACACTCCTTACAGGAATTGGCTGCTCCGGATTCTTTTCATTAGGCAGATATAGCCGTTCAGTATCAGCAAATGCCTTTTTGGGGTCATTGCCGTGTTGAGCCAGACGCTCTAAAACCAATTTTTTAATCTTTTCGTCACAAATCTGTTCCGCGAAGGATGGTGTAATGCCGCTTAATGCCTTGCGTGTGATATATTTATCTTTGTTTTTTCCGTTTTTCTCCAAGGCATAGTTGGTTTCTTGATGCAATGCCCCCTTGACTTTCCGCTGTACCCGATGCGACACCTTGACCTGCGATATCGCCTTCGCCAGTTCCTCTCCAAAACCATTCCAAGGCTCTGTAATTTCTGCATATTTAGGCCGTTTCGGCCAGTTCTGTTGCAGTTTCTTTGTAATCTTCTGAATTTGTCCCTGATTGGTCAATGCTACCACCGCCGCGTCAATCGCATGATGTCGTAAATCTTCTCGATTTTTCGGCCCGATTTCCCCATCCCGCAAAATAGCATTCAGCCCCCACAAATTCCGCAGTTCCGCCGTAATTCCGCCCTTGGTCGTGCGTACCTTTTGTTCGGCCTCTTTCGCCGGATACAATTGTTTTAAGTACGACCTCACTTCTCGTGCAATATAAGCCGCGTCCTGCAGCAATCGCCGACTCATATATTTATCAGCAATATCTTCATTTTTCGTACAGAACCGATCCCACTTTTCATCGCTGAAACCAAATCGTTCTTTGGCTCGTTCAATATTTTGCCACCGTTCACTTGTTTCGCCCAACCAGCTAATCGGCGTATTTTGTCCCTTACCCTGATTGGCATCGGCAAAACAGACGACTTTGTTGTCCATCGAATTATCCAGACTCATTGAATAAGGCAAAATATGATCGACTTCGGTATTTCTGGAAAACAAATCTGTAGTCGGAGAAATCTTTCTGCAACTATATGAACAGTACTCGTTTTGTTGTTTCCATAGGCGATATTTCAAAATATCCGTCCCGGACACTTCAACATCGTCCCCCCAACCCATAATACTGCGAATTGCCTTGACCGCATTACCCCTGTCATCTTGATTGGCTTTTTGTTCTCTTGATATTTCCTGTCGTCGCTCTTTGTTCGCTTTG
>JBGSSG010000042.1:0-6155 GCA_041737185.1 Anaerohalosphaeraceae bacterium | reverse complement strand
ATCTTTGCCATTAACGCATTCACAAAAGGAAAGCTTGTTGAAGCGTTTATGTTTTCCCTTTCGGTTGCAGTCGGGCTTACTCCTGAAATGCTTCCCATGCTGGTAGCGATTAACCTTTCCAAGGGCGCTATTGCCATGTCTAAAAAAGATGTAATTGTCAAGCGTCTCAATGCTATCCAAAACTTTGGCGCTATGGATGTCCTTTGCACCGACAAGACCGGCACATTAACACTGGATAAAATCGTTTTGGAAAAACACTGCGATATAGTCCGTAAAGAAGACAGCGGCGTCCTGCAGCTTGCATACATAAACAGCTACTATCAGACCGGCCTGAAGAATATCCTGGACAAGGCTATTCTTAAACATGAAAAACTTGTTGTAAAGCGGTATAAAAAGATTGACGAGGTTCCTTTTGATTTTTCCCGAAAACTAATGTCCGTGGTGATCGAGGATGACGGCAGGCACCGGCTTATTGTGAAGGGCGCGCCTGAGGAGATATATAAACGATGCGCAAGGTTTGAGCTTGACGGCGAGGTGCTTGATTTAGACGCCGGCAACTTAGTGCTTCTCGAACTGAAAGAAGAGTACGACAACCTGAGCGCCGAAGGGTTCAGGGTACTGGCTATTGCCTATAAGGATTTTGACCGGCCAAAAGACAATTATACAAAGGATGACGAGCAGGGGTTAATTCTTAAGGGATATGTCGCTTTCCTCGATCCTCCAAAGCCTACCGCCAAAAAGACTATCGAGACGCTAAAGAATCTCGGAATAGATTTTAAGGTACTGACCGGCGACAACGAGTTAGTTACCAAGAAGATATGCGGCGAAGTCGGATTAGACGTCAAGGGCCTTGCCACAGGCGAGCAGGTGGAAAAAGCAACGGATGACCAGTTGCGGGAACAGGTAAAAACAACAACAGTTTTTGCCAGGCTTTCGCCTATCCAAAAAGAGAGAGTAATCCGCGCCTTGCATGGCAACAAGCACATCGTCGGATATCTCGGAGACGGGATTAACGACGCCCCGGCCTTAAAAGCCGCGGATGTCGGTATTTCTGTTAATAACGCCGTGGACATAGCCAAGGAGTCAGCGGATATTATCCTCTTGAAGAAAAGTCTTTTGGTTCTTGAGGATGGCGTTATGGAGGGAAGAAAGACTTTTGGAAACATCCTCAAATACATCAAAATGGGATCAAGCTCCAACTTCGGCAATATGTTTAGTATGACGGGAGCGAGTTTGTTCCTGCCGTTTCTTCCGATGCTGCCCATCCAGATACTTTTGAATAATCTGCTTTATGATATTTCTCAAATCGCTATACCGTCCGATGATGTTGACAAAGAATACCTGTTAAAGTCAAGGCCGTGGAATGTGAATTACATTAAAAAATTTATGATTACCATCGGCCCTGTAAGCTCCCTATTTGATTTTATAACCTTTGGCGTGCTCTTGTGGATATTTCATGCCCCAAAGGAGCTTTTTCAGACCGGCTGGTTTTTAGAGTCGCTTTGCACGCAGACTCTGGTAATCCACATTATACGCACAGGCAAAATCCCGTTTATTGAAAGCAGGCCAAGCCAATTCCTGGTATTTACTTCTATTTATATTGTTACGATAGGGTTAATTCTGCCGTTCACCCCGCTTGGCAAATATTTCGGCTTTGTTGCGCCGCCACTCACATATTTCATCGCTTTAATTGTGATTGTAACTATGTACTTATTTATGGTACAACGAGTGAAGGGCTGGTTCATCAGGAAATATGGATATGAGTAAAAAAGTCAGTATGGCAGGCAAAAGCGGGATTGGCGAACTGGCTGGGCATAAAATACCTCTCTGGATTTTCTTCCAGAAGCTTATGCGCCATTCTGACGGCTCCGTCGGCGCCCTGCTGGGAACAGGCGATTACCACCTCCTCGCCGAGGCGTACGTTTTGCCGCGGTTCTTTCAGGATGCGTTGGCCGAGTGCTGTTTGTGCGATTCGAAAACGCAGTATCGTCCTCTGCCGGCCTGTTTAGCGGCATAGAGCGCCTGGTCGGAGTCTTTTGTAATGTCGCCGAGGCTTGAGTCCGGTTCGTGCTGTCCGACGCCGACGCTGATTGAGAGTTTGATTTTGTGGTTTTCCCACAGCATCGGGTTGCCGCAGACCATATTGACCATACGTTCCGCGACGACGGCGGCGTCGGCCAGGGATGTGTTTGGCAGGATTACGGCGAACTCGTCTCCGCCATAGCGGGCGGCCATATCAATCTGCCTGATGCAGGCCTTTATTCGTCTTGCGATTTGTTTAATGGCGGCGTCCCCGGCGCGGTGTCCGTAATTGTCGTTTATCTGCTTGAGGTAGTCAATGTCGGCCATAATAATGGAAAGCTTTCCGCCGTAACGCTGTGCACGCCGAAGTTCGGCTTCGAGGTCTTCGTAGAACGTGCGGTGGTTAAGCATCCCGGTCAGGCCGTCGGTCTTGGCCTGCCGCTGTGTTTTTTCAAACAGGCTGATGTTTCCGATGGAAGCTCCGACGAGCTGGCGAAACAGTTCAACAATCGCGATGTCTTCGCGCGAGAAAGATTTTCCGTTTTCCTTGTCGCTAAGGTTAAGAACGCCGACGACACGGCCGTGGCAGATTAGCGGGGCGATAATACAGCTTTTAGTCTGGTAGTTTTTCGCAAACTGCCGATTGGCGTTTTCGATGGTGGTTTTTTGTCCGGCTTCGGGGTCGCTGATGATGAGCAGTTCCTTGCTTCGCACCGCTGCCACCATAGGCGACGGCGGATTCTGGTTGAGGGATACGATGTTATTTATGAGGAAGGGGTGGTTGTTTTTTTCCAGATGCAGGATGTCGCTGGCTTCGTCGAGGATATAGAGCGAGGCCAGCCTTGCCGCGATAAGGGAGGGGACTTCGGCAATGCATATCTCGGCGATTTGCTTGACGTCGAGACAGTTGATTTTTTTAACCAGAGGGGTGATGACATCCAGCCGACAAGTCATACCTGAACAATGCGAACTCATATTTTTTTCTTCCCGCTGTCCCAAGTCATAGAAGTTTTTAGCAATACCAATACGCAAATACAATCAATCCGAGTGTATATCGGAGTTTTGGGGGAGGCGATTAAGGAACAGGGGACGAAAATTTCAGACGCTTACGCCCAAAAACAGGATATCAGGAGCGGACAAGGGAGGCGGTTTCTCCGGAAGTTCTGCCCTGACGGCATTCTTTTTTTGTAATTTTTTTTCACCTCCGCAGGAAAAACCGTTCGGAAAGGTATAGTCCTATAACCTCTATGGGCACAAACACTTAAAGGGCAGATTTCAAGATACTGGCCGTACCGGACTTGCACGCGACAGGTAAAAATATCAAAAAAAATTGGAAAAAGTATAAAAAAGCAGTTGACGCCGTAAAAATATGTTTTACATTTTACAAAACGTAAAATATACTTTAGTTTTCTAAGTGTCAGTAGCGTATAGCAGTTCGGAATGTATGCCCAAGGAAGCAGCGACGATGTTCAAGGCCCCCGCGAAGCTGTATCGAATAGGCGAGATAGTTCGCAACACGCCTTTTACCCGCCAGACTATCCACAACTACACAATTATGGGACTGATTCAGGAGAGTCAGTGGACGCAGGGCGGGCATCGTTTATACGATGAGTCGGTTTTTGAGCAGCTTTGGCGGATTCAGCAGCTTCATCAGACCCAAACTCTTTCTCAGATACGAAAACTTTTTGCGACGGAGCGAGTGGCAAGCGGAGGTTAAAGGCCCGCTGCCCAAGATGGAGGCGAAAATAATCGGAAGATTATGAAGCTAATTACCAGGACAATCGCGGATAACATCACAGGGATTTTAAGCAGCATTATTGAATTTACAGAGCGTCGCCGGGATGTGCTCCGCCGGAACATTTTTGATTACCGCAAGGCTGATTTCAGGCCGATGGACCTGGCTGTCGGGGAGTTCGCAGACCGTCTGACGCGAGGCCTGGCGGAGCATTTGCATTGCAAAAGGCTGATACTCAACGACAGCGAGCACATACTTTTCGAGTCGGAAGGCAGATTCATCGCCATATCGGTGGTTGACGATACGGCCGAAGCCCTTGTCCAAAGCGACCCGAAAGGGTATCTCAAAGAGCAGATAAGGAAGCTGAGCGAGAACCATCTGCACAATCAAATCGCCGTCGAGCTTTTGACACAAAAGCAAAAGAGGGACGGAGAATTTGGGCCGTAGATAAAGGCGGTCGGTCGGCGAAATCGGCCGCTGATAATAGAAGTGAACGCTTAAGTGGAACCGGCTGGGAGATTTAGCGCCAGTACGGGATCAGCAGCAAGAGTTTCTAACTGGACTATAAAGGGCAAACGGTGAACGAGAGCCTGGGTTGTCAATTTAATCAGGGACAGGCGCATCCGACCTGTCGGGCGAGCGTGCTTGCGATAACCAGCGGCAAAGGCGGCGTGGGCAAGACGAATGTCGCGGCGAATCTTTCGATTTGTCTGTCAAGGCAAAATCAAAGGGTGCTGCTGATGGACGCGGACCCCGGCCTTGGCAACATTGACGTTGTGATGAACCTGAGCGGGTACGGCAACCTGGGCCAGGTAATAGCAGGGAACAAGAGGCTTGAGGATGTTTTGCAGCCCGGCCCCTGCGGAGTAAAGGTAATCTGCGGCGGAGCGGGAATAGAGAGGCTGGCGAACCTGAACGAGTTTGAACGCCATCGGCTTATCGAGGAGCTTGGAAGGCTCCAGGAGCAGTCGGATATTATAGTGATAGACACCGGCGCCGGGATATGCGAGTCGGTGATATGTTTTTGTCTTGCTGCGGATCATACGCTGGTGGTAACGACGCCTGAGCCGACGGCGATGACAGACGCCTACGTTATGATAAAGGTTCTGGCGGGCCGGCAGTACCGAGGCCGAATCAGCCTGCTGGTCAATCAGAGCGATTCGGTGTGGGAAGGCAAAAAGACGTATCGTCATATTGCTGACGTGGCCGGCAGGTTTCTTGGCGTCGGAGTGTATGAGGCCGGGATTTTGTGCAGAGATGAGCACCTTGTCCGGGCGGTACGCCGGCGAAGCCCTGTGGTGGTCGAATACCCGCGGGCGCCGATAAGCATCGGATTTGCCGCGATAAGCTCTCGTTTGAGCGGCGGGATTGGAGCATCGAGTACAAGGGAAGGATTTTTCAGGAAAGCAATGAACTGGTTATTCTAAAGTTGCCCTTATAAGCAGTCGATATGGCTATGCCGGGTCTGACAGCAGGAAATTTCAGGCGGTTTCAAAAAATGCCGGCAGGTTTTTTATCGGACGAGTGGGCAGAAAAGGAGAAAACTTGAAAACAGGGAAGTTTAATATAAAAGCCACCCAGTCGCCGAACATTGAGCAGGTCTGGGGCGAGTTTTTCTCAACTCACAGCGATGCCTGTCGCAATAAGCTTCTCGAACATTACCTTTATTTAGTCAAATACACGGCCAGCCGGTTATACTCCAAGCTGCCTGACAAGGTTGATGTTGACGATTTATTCCAGGCGGGAATATTCGGTCTTAAGGATGCGATAGACGCGTTTGATCCGGGCCGCAATGTGAAGTTCGAGACGTACTGCACGCAGCGGATTCGCGGCAGTATTCTTGATGAGCTGAGAAATAACGACTGGGTGCCGCGTCTTGTCCGGGCGCGTGCACATCAGCTTGACCGCGCAAGGCAGGCTCTTGAGTCGCAGCTTGGCCACAGCCCAAACGAGCGGGAGCTTGCCGATGAGCTTGAGATTACTATGGATGAATTTCACCGGCTGCAGCGGGATGCCAGCGCCGTGGGGCTTGTTTCGTTGAACAGCAAGTTTAATGAAACGGATGGGGATAAAGACGTCCGGGAAGTTGACATCATCGAGGACCAGCGGAGCCAGAATCCCGTGTTCGAGGCACAGAAAAGGGATTTGAAGAATCTTCTGACCAAAGGCCTGACGCGGGCGGAAAAGCTCATCATTATTCTCTATTACTACGAAGAGATGACAATGAAGGAAATAGGCGCAACGCTGGATTTGTCCGAGTCGAGGGTCTCTCAGATGCACTCGTCGATTATCGAAAGGCTCAAGGCCCAGATGAACACGCGAAAGAAGGAATTCGCGGTGGGCAGTTAGGCGGGTATATAGAAAAACGGGTTCGTTTTTGCGGCTGACAGCCGCTTTT
>JBGSSG010000163.1:0-9426 GCA_041737185.1 Anaerohalosphaeraceae bacterium | reverse complement strand
TGGACAACTCGGCAAAGGAGATTGTCGAACAGGCGCGTCGTACCAATGCGCGTGTAAGCGGGCCTGTGCCTTTGCCGACGCGGATTGAACGCTACACGGTGCTCCGCAGCCCGCATGTTGACAAAAAGTCCCGTGAACAATTCGAGATGCGTACGCATAAACGGCTGATAGATATTCACGACGCCAACGCCCGCACGGTCGAGGCCCTTAACAAGCTGGTTGTACCTGCGGGTGTTTTTGTTAAAATCAAGGCCTGACCGGCTGCGGAAAAACAAGGCCGGCTACCACGACGGACATTGAGGAAATTAAAAAAATGGCAATGCTGCTCGGTAAAAAGATAGGGATGACCCAGGTTTATGACCAGGGCGGGAAAATGGTTTCCGTCACGGTCGTACAGGCCGGTCCCTGCACGGTAATGCAGGTAAAAACGCCCGAAACCGATGGCTACCGCGCCCTGCAACTCGGATTTGAGGAAGTAAAGCCATCGAGAGTCAAAAGTCCACAGGCAGGTCATGCCAAGAAAGTCAACGCCACCGCCAAGCGGTTTGTACGGGAATGGCGGCTTGAAAGCGATTCGCAGGCCCCGTATCAGGCCGGGGAGCAGATTAATGTTTCGGCCTTTGCCGAGACGAGTTTTGTGGATATATCCGGAATCAGCAAGGGCAAGGGGTATGCGGGCGTGATGAAGCGGCATAATTTCGGTGGGTTTCCTGGTTCGCATGGTACCGAACGAAAGCATCGTGCCGGCGGCTCCATCGCAAGCCATGCCACAAACAGGGGACACAGCGGAAAACCCAAAAAGGGGAAAAAAATGGGCGGCCATATGGGCAATGTCCGTGTTACCACCCAAAACCACAGGCTGATTTCCATCGATGAACAGAACAACCTGCTGGTTGTCAAAGGCGCCGTGCCAGGGCCTGCCGGGGCGTATCTTGAGATACGTACCGCCAGGAAAAAAGCAAAATAAACTAATTATTCTGGAACTTATACTTAGCCGGAACTGATTTATGATAGACGTTGCCATTTACAACAGAGAAGGCGCTGAGCTTGAGACTCTTAGAGTTGATGAGGGTATCTTTGGCGGCTGTATCCGCTATCCTCTTCTTAAACAGTCCATCGTGATGTATCAGGCAAACAAGCGCCTCGGCACCGCAACGAACAAAAGCAGGGGCAAAGTCGAAGGCTCAACGCGAAAACTATACCGCCAGAAGGGCACAGGCAACGCGCGTGCGGGCATGATTCGCACTCCTGTCCGTGTCGGCGGGGGCGTCACCTTCGGAAAGACGGCTCGGGATTTTTCCAGGAAAATGCCGAAAAAACAGCGCAGGCTTGCTCGCGATTCCGCCATTCTCGCAAAACTCCAGTCCGGAAATGTTGTAATTGTCCAGGAGCTTGATTTTCAGTCGCCTAAAACAAAGGAGTTTGCACGGATTCTTGGCAATCTTAAAATAAACCGCAGTTGTCTGGTCGCAGTAGAAAAACGCGACGAAAATCTCCTCAAGTCGGTTCGCAATGTTCCCAGCGTCGATATTACGATGGTTTTCGACCTGAACGCCGGCGACATCTGCAATCGGCAAAAAATGCTGTTTACAAAGGAAGCGTTTTTATCGCTGCTGAATCGGGAACAAGACGTTAATTGCAGGATTGAACCGTGAACGAATACGATATCATTGTCCGGCCTCTGGTAACTGAACAAGGGATGCATTTTGCCAGCACCCGAAATTCATATTCCTTCGAGGTCAAGAAAGACGTGAACAAAATACAGATACGCAACGCTGTTGAAAAACTTTACAGCGTAAAAGTTCTGGATGTCCGGACGGCCAATGTCAAAGGCAAACCCAGACGCCGAGGCGCCCATTTTGGAAACACCCGGAACTGGAAAAAGGCCGTGGTTGTTCTGCACCATGATTATCATATCGACTTGTTCTAAGGCACAAGGCGGAAGATAAGGAAACGGTTAAAAATATGGCAATAAAATTTTACAAACCGACAAGTCCGGGACGGCGAAACGCGTCGGTTATTGATTACCGCGCTGAACTGACTGACATTGCGCCCGAAAAGAGCCTTTGCAGACGCATCAAAAAGGCGGGCGGACGGAACCACCACGGCAGAACCACCGTCCGGTTCCGCGGAGGCGGCGCACGAAAAATCTACCGGATGATTGACTTTAGGCGCAACAAAGACGGGGTTCCGGCCCGTGTCGCTTCGGTAGAGTATGACCCCAATCGCAACTGTTTTATATGCCTGCTTAACTATGCCGACGGCGAAAAAAGATACATCCTTGCCCCTGCGGGCATACGGGTCGGACAAATGGTTGAGAGCGGCCAGGAAGTCGAACCGCGGACAGGAAACGCGATGCCGCTATCCGCTATCCCGGTCGGTGTTGAAATACATAACATCGAAATGAGCGCAGGTCAGGGCGGGAAACTTGTCCGCGCTGCCGGAGGCGTTGCCCGTCTTATGGCAAAAGAAGGCGACTGGGCCACTGTCATCCTGCCGAGCGGCGAAATGCGGGTGGTTCGCAAAGAATGCAGGGCCACTATCGGGCAGCTTGGCAATGCGGATTATCAGAATGTAAAACTCGGGAAAGCCGGCAGAAAACGGCATATGGGAATTCGTCCGCACATACGCGGCAAGGCGCAGAACCCTGTTTCTCATCCGATGGGCGGGGGCGAAGGACGTTCAAACGGCGGCAGACATCCCTGTTCTCCCACCGGCGTGCTGGCTAAGGGCGGAAAAACTCGCAATCCGAGGAAAGTCAGTAATAAACGAATTATCCGCCGCAGAAAGAGTAATCGCGGCTTACAGCTTGTACTCTGATAAAATCCGGGAACAAATCAGTATATTTGGAAGAGAAAAACAAAGGATAGTTAATGGGACGTTCGCAGAAAAAAGGTCCGTACGTAGATGAAAAGCTGTACCTGAAGGTACAAAAGCACATTCAGACCGGCGACAGGGATCCTATAAAAACCTGGGCGCGAGCCTGCACCATTATTCCGGAGTTTGTCGGACATACTTTTATGGTCCACAACGGCAAGATATTTAACAAGGTTTTCATTACCGAGGATATGGTTGGGCACAAGCTGGGCGAGTTTTCGATGACGCGTACTTTCCGCGGTCATTCTACCGGCGGCGCCGGCAAATAAGGTCTTATGTTTCACCTGATGCAAAGGTATTTAATATGTTGAATACGAAGAAACTTAAAGAAATCTGCCGGGCCAGAAAGGTCAACCTTGAGCAGTTGGCAGGTCATCTTGTTCACGGCGGAATGGACCGGGCAAGCTCCCTTGCCGCCGCCAGAAACTGGCTGAAAGGATTGTATAAACCGAAACCGCAGCGCAAAGACGTGGAAAAACTTGCTGCTGCGCTTGGCGTGGAAGTTAATGAAATCTCCGAATGGAAGGCGATTTATCGCTACGCGCCGATGTCTGCCCGCAAGGTGCGTCTGGTAACGGGGATGCTTTCCGGCAGGGATGTTCAGGATGCTATTGATATTCTGACCTTTACCAGAAAACGTGCCGCCGAGGCGGTCCGAAAGACTATCCAAAGCGCCGTTGCAAATGCCGATGAGCAGGAGGCTGATGTGGATAATCTTGTTGTTACCGAAATTCGTGTTGATGGGGCCGGAAGACGGCTGGGTACAAAGCGATGGATTCCAAAGGATCGCGGACGCGCTCATCCCATTCGCAAAGAGGCGAGCCATATTCATGTAACCGTCGCAGAGGCGTAAAACTTTCGTACAGGATTTTTATGGGTCAAAAGACATCTCCAATTGGTTTTAGAACCGGAATTACGCTCGGTTGGCAAAGTACCTGGTTTGCGCCCAAGGCCAACTATGGCGAGTTCCTGATAGAAGACTTCAAAATACGCGAGTTTGCGGATAAAAAGTTCAATCGGCAGCCTCCTTATGCCGCGGTGGCAAAGGTGGAAATTGCGCGGACGCGAAACGAGGTCAAAATCACGCTGCATACCGCCAGGCCTGGTATGGTCATCGGCCCGCGCGGCGCCGAGGTGGACAAGCTGCGTGAGGAAATCGAGGCTCTCATTGACCGCAAGGTGAGCGTCAATGTCATTGAGATAAAAGAACCCGCCCTTGACGCTGTTCTGGTTGGCGAAGGTATCGCCGAGCAGCTCAAAAAGCGAGCCGTTTACCGGCGAGTGATGAAAATGGCTTGCGAAAACGCAATGAACGCAGGCGCAAAAGGAGTCAAAATCCTCTGCAGCGGACGACTGGCCGGTGCAGAAATCGCCCGCAGAGAAACTCAGAAGCTCGGAAGTATCCCGCTGCAGACCCTTGATGCCAACGTTGATTATGGTTCGGCTACAGCCAGGACCACATATGGGGCTATCGGAATAAAAGTCTGGATATATAAGGGTAAATTCGGCGAGGAAATAGCCGTCCCGACGCTTCGGCCAAGAAAGTCCAGGTTCAAAAGGTCCGATTCATCGCGCCCCAGAGGCAGACAGGGTGGCTCGCACGGCCATGGCGGTCACAGTCAGACAGAAAGTACTTCGCAGTCCCCGCCGGACTCCGGAAGTGAAAACGTGGAAAACAGCTAACCGGTTTTTTCTTCGAGGATTATTGCTATGGCGTTAATGCCAAAAAGAGTTAAATACAGAAAGCAACAGCGCGGGCGAATGCGCGGCAACGCCTGCCGGTCGAATTTCGTGGCCTTCGGCGAGTACGGCCTGCAGGCCCTGGATAGCCACTGGATTAAAGGCAAGCAAATTGAGGCCGGACGTGTCGCGGCTACACATTTTCTGCATCGAGAAGGAAAAGTCTATATCCGGATTTTCCCGAACCATTCATATAGCGCAAAGCCCCTTGAAGTACGAATGGGCAAGGGTAAGGCCGAAATCGCGGGCTGGGTCGCCCGTGTTAAGCCCGGCAACATTCTTTATGAAATCGGCGGAGTGGATGAGATTGTCGCCAAGACCGCCCTGCTCCGTGTCGCACACAAAATGCCCGTCCGTTGTCGGCTTGTAACACGCCGACATTCACTCGCATAACAGGATAATAAAATGAAAGTAGCGCAATTAAGAGACCTCAGACCAGATGAACAGCAGGAAAAGCTCAGTGAGCTTCAAAAGCAGCTTTACGATCTTCGGTGCCAGTCGGTGACCGAAAACATGGAAAATAAACATGCGATTCGCAATGTTAAAAAAGATATCGCCCGTATTCAGACAATCGTTCGCCAGTATCAGTTAAGTAAACGGTAAAGTACAATGGAAGAAAAAAAACAGAAAATACAGCGGGCCGTAGTGGTCAGCAAAAACGAGGATAAGACAATCCGCGTTCAGATTGACTCGCTGCGCAAACATCCGAAGTATGAAAAATACATCCGCCGCAGAACCAGGCTCGGCGTTCACGATCCCAAAAACCAGGCCTGCGTCGGCGATGTTGTCGAGATTACCCAGTGCAGGCCTGTCAGCAAGACCAAAAGCTGGCGCCTGGTCGGAATTGTTCAAAAGGCCGTCATCCAGGAGTAAAAAGTGATTCAGCAGGAAACAATGTTGGAAATCGCCGATAACAGCGGCGTAAAAACAGCACAGTGTATCAGGGTGCTGCGAAAGAGCGGTGCGCGAAAAAGAAAATACACCCGCGTAACCGCAAGCATCGGCGATATCGTATGCGTGGCAATAAAGAAATACCTGCCGAGCTGCCAGTTGGACGGGAAAAAGGTTCATCGCTGCGTAATTATCCGTACAAAGTATCCTGTTCGAAGACCCGATGGGAGTTATGTTCGTTTCGACAGCAACGCCGCCGTTATGATTGACGCTGAAAACAACCCTGTCGGCACTCGTATTTTCGGAGCCGTGGCTCGTGAACTGCGTGAAAAGAACTTTATGAAAATCATCTCGCTGGCCAGCGAGGTGGTCTGATAAGCCAAGAAACGGAACAGTTATGGCAAGAAATGTTAAAAAAGGCGATACTGTACAAATCATTACCGGGGACAATAAAGGCGCCACCGGCAAGGTTATTCGCATTATGACGGGTAAAGACCGTGTTCTTGTCGAAGGCGTTAACCTGGCTTACAAGCATGTAAAACCATCGCAGAAAAATCCCCAGGGCGGGCGTATTCGCATTGAACGGACGATTCACATCAGCAACGTTCTGCCGATAAGCCCTAAAACCTCAAAGGGTACGCGTGTTCGTTTTGTTACGGACGCCAAAGGCGTAAAAAAGCGGCTTGCCGCCGACGGCAGCGAGCTTGGTGTGGTCAGGAAGGGAAGTAAATAAACGAATGAAATCAGAGGTTTAGATAAAATGGCTCGTTTGAAGGATGTATATAAAAGCAAAGTTGTCCCGGCGCTGAAAGTTAAGTACGGGTATTCCAGCCTGATGGCAGTGCCGAGGCTGCAGAAAATTGTCGTCTCGATGGGGCTTGGCAAAGCCATCAATGACAAAAAAATACTCGAGGCGGCGATCCGGGACCTGTCGGTCATTACAGGCCAGAAACCTGTCGTATGTCAGGCCAAAAAAAGCGTTTCGAACTTCAAAGTTCGTCAGGGCGACAAGACCGGCCTTAAAGTGACGCTGCGGCGTGAGCGTATGTACGAATTTCTCGACCGCCTGATTAACCTGACCATCCCGCGGGTCAAAGACTTCCGCGGGCTGAACCCGAACGGATTCGACGGCCGCGGAAATTATTCTATCGGCTTGAGCGAACAGAGCGTTTTTCCTGAAATCGACTCGGCGAGAATCGAGTACCAGCAGGGTATGAATATAACTTTTGTTACCACTGCCCGGAGTGATGACGAAAGCCGTGAAATGTTCCGGCTTTTTGGTATGCCCCTTAAGTCCTGAACCGGGCCGAAAATCGTAACTGATTCGGAGTTGTAAAATGTCAACCAAGGCGCTGGAAAACAAGGCCGAAAAGAAACCGAAATTTAGAAGCCGGGGTTATACCCGGTGCCAGATTTGCGGCAGAGCAAGAGCTGTATATCGCAAATTCCGTCTCTGCAGATTATGCTTCAGAAAGATGGCGCATGAGGGTAAAATTCCGGGCGTCAAGAAGGCCAGTTGGTAAGCAGGCTGTAAAAAAGATTAAGGTCTTTAAAGATAGCGGAGTGTTGAATGAGTCATAGTGATCCAATTGCGGATATGTTGACGCGAATCCGGAACGCCGGCCGCGTCGGTCGCACACAGGTTGTCATCCGCGCCTCCAGGCAGTGCGAAGGCTTGGCCAGCGTCCTTAAAAAGGAAGGGTATATTCTGGATTACGACAAAGTCGATGACGGAAAGCAGGGTCTGCTGCAAATCCGGCTTAAATATACTCTCGATGGCTGTCACGTTATCAGTCAGATTACTCGTGTAAGTAAGCCGGGTTGCAGAATCTATCGTCAGACAGACAGTCTGCCCCGTGTTCTGGGCGGGCTGGGTATAACCATCGTTTCCACCAGTAAAGGTATTTTCAGTGACAAACAATGCCGCAGCGAAAATGTCGGCGGCGAAGTTCTTTGTACGGTGAGCTAATGAGTCGAATAGGAAAAAAACCAATATCTATCCCGCAGGGCGTAAAAATTGAACAGAAGGGCCGGAACATCAAAATGACCGGTCCGAAGGGAACTCTCGAATTGGCGTGTCATCCTGATATTCCGGTCAGGATAGATACCGCGGCCAATCAGATTGTTGTCGAGAACCCCGATTTTCAGAACCGAAAAAAACGCGCCCTCCACGGTACTACTCGCGCCTTGCTCAATAATATGGCTTCCGGAGTCAGCGTCGGCTTTTCCCGGGAGATGCAGATTTTCGGCACAGGCTACAACGTAAAGGAACAGGGCGGAAAACTCCTCCTGCATGTCGGTATGGCAAGTCCGGCTGAACTGCCCATCCCGAAATCAGTCAAGGTCGAAATCAAGACCCCGGCGACAAAGGGAAATGAAACCCCGGCTGTTTTTCTGTTGCTCAGCCCCGATAAGCATCAGCTTGGTCAATTTGCCGCAGACGTCAGAAGGGTCCGTCCGCCTGAGCCGTATCTTGGCAAAGGCATTCGGTATTCCGGAGAGCATATCGTCCGTAAGGAAGGAAAGGCCTTTGCCTCCGGAGGATAAAAAACTTAAAATTTTCCGCAGCATTATCGCTGCCTGAACAGATAATAGGAATCCGGTTATATGCGAACAGAAAATATCCAAAAAGCGAAGGTACGGCGAAACTGGCGGTCGAGGAGCAAGATTTTCGGTACGCCTGAGCGTCCCAGGCTGACGGTTTTCCGGTCGGGTCGGCACATATATGCGCAGATCATAGATGACTATGCAGGTGTAACGCTGGCCTCGGCAAGTACGCGGACGCAAGGGGTTCGTGAGGCCCTGAAAAAGACAGGCAATATCGCCGCTGCCGAAGCTGTCGGCGCCGTTGTTGCAAAACGTGCGATGGAAGTTGGTATTCAGACCGTCTGTTTTGACCGGAATGGCTACCGTTTTCACGGCAGGGTCAAGGCGCTGGCCGAAGCGGCGAGGAAAACCGGACTGGCTTTTTAAATGATTCAGGAAAAGTGTATTATGACAAGGTTTTTTAGCTCGGAGATAAAAGTTGGCTGAAGAAGCAATCAGAACGGAAATGCAGGGCGAGCAGCCCCTCGAAGAAAGCGTAGTCAAGATCTTCCGCAACGCCAAAGTGGTCAAGGGCGGCAGGCGATTCAGCTTCGCGGCCCTGGTTGTCGTAGGCGACCGGAGTGGTTGTGTCGGTTACGGCTACGCCAAGGCGAACGAAGTGCCGCCCGCCGTTGAAAAGGCTGTCAAGGACGCAAAGAAAAATCTTAAAAGGATTCCTGTTGTGGAAGACACTATTCCCCACGAGGTGATGGGAAAATACGGGGCCACTAAAATCGTTATGCTCCCGGCAAGTCCTGGTACCGGCGTTATCGCCGGCTCCAGCGCCCGGGCAGTTCTTGAAGCGGTCGGAGTGCGAAACGTCCTGACTAAAATCTACGGCAGCCGTTCTGCCAAACACGTGGTTAAAGCCGTTATGGACGGGCTGCTCAAATTACGCGACAAGGAAACCATCGCTTCGATGAGAGGCGTTGAAGTTGAAACCGTTAAAAAATGGTGAGTGTGATTATGTATAGTAATGAAATAACAGCCATTGTCGGAGCAAACAAGAAACGCAACCGCGTAGGGCGAGGGAAAGGCTCCGGTCACGGGAAAACCTCCGGCCGGGGGAGCAATGGTGCAAGGAGTCGGGCGGGATGCGCTATCCCACTGACTTATGAAGGCGGCCAGATGCCCCTGTTCAGAAGGCTTCCGAAAAGAGGCTTTAACAACGCCAATTTTACGGCCCGTTATGAAATTGTAAATGTCGAGCAGCTTGAAAAACGCTTTGAGGAAGGTAGTGTGGTGGGTGTTGGCGACCTACTGAAGGCAGGCCTTGTCGATAATCCCGACAACCGCGTCAAGATACTTGGCGACGGCGAACTGACCAAGAAA
>JBGSSG010000403.1:0-2047 GCA_041737185.1 Anaerohalosphaeraceae bacterium | reverse complement strand
CCCAGAAGGTCGATTGCGTCAGCGACTGCCAGGAAAGCCCGAAGCTGCCGAGGCTGAATTTGTTATCGGCAAGGGCAATACGGAACAATTGTCCCGGCCCTTCCGGCATTCCGAAGAGCATAATCAGGGAACACAAGAGCGCTCCGCCAATCAGCACGATTGATTGAAACACGTCATTCCAGATAACCGCCACGATTCCGCCGACAAAGGCGTAAATCGTGGTCGTCAGGCCGGTCAGTAAAATAACCAGCCGCATGTCGATGTTCAGCAGGATTCCCATCGGCAGAGCCATCAGGTACATCACCGCTCCCATCCGGGCAAGCTGAGTCAGCAGGTAGCAGATACTGGCGTACATTCGCGCCCATGTGCCGAAACGGCGTTCCAGATGAGAATACGCGGAAACTTCATTGCTTTTACGATAATACGGCATAAAAAAATACACGGCAATGAATACTGCGACAGGCAGAGACAGGCTGAATACAAACGGATTCCAGTTGGCGGCGTATGCCTTCCCCGGAAGGCCCAGAAAACTGATGCTGCTTACATAAGCGGCGAAAATCGACAGCCCGCACGCCCAGCCGGGCAGAGAACGCCCCGCCGCGACAAAGCCTTCCGATGAGCGGGATTTCCGGTAGAAGTAAATGCCAATGGCCATCGTTATCGAAAAATACAGAACCAGAACTATCCAGTCAAGTACCGTGAAGTGGTTTTGCATAGCTATCTCCTTTTGACGGCAGAAACAAGTCCAAAAGCGACACAATTATATCTGGCCGGCAGGTTTTTGGTTATTATAAAAAATCCCGATGAACATTTCATTAAAATTCACCGGGACTTTCAGTTCGTCAGACGCTGCCTTTTTCGTTAATGCTTCGAGCTTGAAACTTTTCTTCTTTCGCGTGTATCGGTTTCTATTCCGACGGGCAGAATGGCACGCCCCGCGGCCGAGCCGGGCAGGGCTTGCTTCAGCGCCGGCAGGATATTTGTTTCAAGATTCTGCCGAATCTGGTCTTTCAGATGTTGAGGCAGGGGCTGGACAGGCTGGGCGGGCAACTCGCTGCAGATGCCCAGACAGCCCATCGCGCATTTAAGACCTTTTAAGTATGATGCGCCTCCTTTTTCAACGGCATATATAGTGCGGGAAATCTGGAGGACGATGTTTTGCAGAATTTGTATGCGGTCCATCCTTCGCGCCAGCGCCGCCTGGTAGAGTTCGACATAAAGCTGCGGAAAGAGATTTGCCCCGCCGGATACCCCTCCATTGATGCCCATCAGAACGGCCTCGGCAAGCAGCTCTTCCGGCCCTATAAGTATAGACCAGTCAGGCCTGTGCCGGACGGCCAATTGATAAGCCTGCTGCAGATAAATCATATCTGCGCTGCTGTCTTTAAGGCCGATTATCCGCGGACAGTTCATCAGTTCACGCAGCGTTGACAGTTCAAACCAGACCTTGGTGCAGGATGGGATATTGTAGAGAAAAACCGGCAAATCGATTTTCTCAAGCAGTTTTTTTGTATATGCCGCAAGGTCCTGTTGGCTGAGGCAGAAATAATAAGGCGTGGACAAAACAACCGCATCGGCGCCGTTCCGCTGGGCCGTCAAGGCTGTTTTAACGGATGTCTCAAAACAGGTATTGGTGATGCCGACTAAAACGGGCGATCTGCCGTCAGCCTGATGGCAGGTTCGCTTGATGAGTTCGTTCTGCACCGTTTCGCCCAGGCTCGGCGCTTCGCCGGTGGTGCCGAGTATAAACAGGCCGGAGACGTTTCCGCAGATAAGATGTTCAATAAGTTTTTCCAGACCGGGCACGTCGAGTGAGCCGTCCTCATTGACCGGCGTAACCACCGGAGGAATAATGCCGCAATATCGAACAGAACTTTGCACCGAACGATCGTTCATAATAATCATGCTCCCTTGTCAAATAAGGCTAAAACGTTCTTGCTTTAGTATATTATAGATTTTTCGGAACGCAGGTCAAGTAATTTTTTTAGAGTCCCCCAAAATCCTTAAATTTGTGCCTTTCAGACGCTGCGGAAATGCTATTATCGGA
>JBGSSG010000336.1:0-3816 GCA_041737185.1 Anaerohalosphaeraceae bacterium | reverse complement strand
CATCGATATGTCCGCGGGAGCGGGTGGCCGGATGTGCCGGGTCGATTGTGGTCAAAAGCTGCAATTTTGTCGGCGAGTATTCGCTGGAATGTTTCCAGCAGGAGCCGCAGGATGCGGTTGATATGCTTTTGGAAGGGGGCGTTTCCGGGCAGAAAACCGACCCTGATGCCGGGACAAGAGGTCTTTAATCCTACTACCGTGTCATCGCTGACATTGTGAAAATACAAGACGTTCTTATTGGCCGCTGGAGTTCTGGATTCCCGCCTTCCGCCCAAGGCGGCCAAGTCGCGGGAATGACAAGACTTGTACGGCAATCCTATTTTCACATAAATAGCGTTGACGGAGTATTAGTCTGCTGAAATTAAACTATTTGCAAGCTCTCCGATAAGCTTTTCATCCTTATGAAACAATGAAACTGAAATCACTTCTACTTTGGAAAGATCAATCGAGTTGTCGATATTCAAATTCAGATCAAGACTCTCTAACGGCGAAACGTTAATACCGGAAGCAAGCTCTTTAATTTCGGTGTGTTTTTTATCAAAGGCGGACACTTTGAGGGTACCTTCGTAAAACACACCAAACTTGCCTGTTATATTAAGACCAGTCCCTTTACGCACTGCGGTCAAGGCTTCGCAGACCACGCCTGCATCACTGCAATTAACAATGCCCAACCCTGCGGGTATCTTTGCGCTGTACCAGTCATAATGAAGTGCTGCACTTTCACCCGGTTTTAAGGTCTCGTACGGCCCAATGATTTCGCTTTCAAAACCATAGCCGCATTCCTCGGGCATATCCATCAGCTTCTTATAAGCATAGATTTGCCCGTGTCCATCCATCCAGAATTCAACCGATGAATTATCAGGATACTGACGGCCTTGCTGAAAGGTGAAACGCTGAACAAAAACATAGCCGTTCGTACCATCAACCGTAGCTATCCAACCGGCATCTGAATCCATTCCTATTTTACCTACAAGCCTTTGATAGTGAACGTCCATAATACCTTCTTGATAATCCGGCTTGTAAGATGGATTCTGTGCCAATCCGAATATCACCGTATAGCCCTTTGGGAAAATGCTCCTCGGGTTAATCGGACAGTAGCCGTGATAGTTTTGGTTATATCCTTTGCCGTGGCGGTTTTTTGCGTTAAATTGCGTGTGAGACCACATCCCCCACCTGCGGGTTTTGGTGTCAATGTTCTTCATTGTTGCATGAATGCTTACCCGAGTAGTACCGTCAAATATTTTTACAACTCTTGACAATTGTATGCCGCTTCGTTGATCTTTTCCGCTAGTCAACCGAATTTCTTTAGGGCTGATGGTTTCCATTGTATATGGCTGTCCATCAAGTACCGGATCCGGCGGCCCGGGCCACTGCTCGTCATTGTCCCAGCCTTGAGGTGCAGGCCAGAGTTTATCGCCTCCATAATTCAACCATGTATCCTCTGGCCCTACACCACTGGCCGGAGGTTTCTTATCATACAAGTCCTCATTTACCAGAAAAAAACCATAATCACCAAGCTTATACTGAAGAACTCTTCCTCCAATCTCCGGTACAATCTGCAAGTCAATCAGTCCATTTCTAATTTGCACAGAGTCCCAGCCATGTGTATCCGCTGCTTGGCATCCACAAGATAAAGCTGTAAAACCCATGAATAATACACAGATGACTTTTCTCATTTTCAAATTCCTTTATATAGTACTTAAAAAATTCTTTCGGTGTTCTGACCTCATTTTATGTACCACGTTTGCCGTTTGTGTCCGCCCTGACGGTTCACAAAACCAACTGCACGGTCTTTTTGCAGGTGTGTTTGGGTTTTTCGCTGACCGCGGTGATTTCAATTGTAAGCTGCCGGGGCCGGTTTTTCACAGTTTTACAACTGCACACAAGTCCCCCAGCCTGTATTTCTGAAAGGTCTGGATTTATGCTTTGGGCCTCTTTGAGCTTTATGAGGGTCTTGCGGTTGACCTGTGCCCATTGTGCGGCAGAGGCAATTGCGTTGTCGAGCCGGCACTGAACATCCATCATTCGTGTGCGAGACAGCATATCCCTCGTTTGAACTGAAAAAACCGTCAGCGCAACACCCATAAGCGCCATAATAACCACCACCGCGATAAGGGCAAATCCGTCTTGTCGTCCGACATCCTTCATTCAATCACTCCAGGCTCAAATTTTTTGACATAGAAAATGTGCGAGTTCGCAAATTTCTTTTCGTTCTTGCCAAGAACGGTTCTCTCAATCCAGCCGGTTATTTCCACTGCGTTACCGCCCCTTGTATCCCATACAAAACGGGCATACGGCAGCGGCCAAACCTGCGCCTGGTCGGTCGCGGTTTTGTTCAACTCCTCGCCGATTGCCCTGCGAACCTGCCCGTCCTCAAATAAATACCATATTTTTCTGTTTTTCTGAATCGCCGCAAACGCCGGCGGACAATTCGGCTCGCCGGTCGCCGTTTCAAGGCCGTGCGACTCTTCGATATCGGCTTTCATTCTGTCAAGCAGATGGTTCAATGTCCGGGCGGTCTGAAAATCCCTGTCGGCGCGGGGAATATCCGAAAGCAGCAGCCGGGTCGGTTCGGCAATCAGGAAAAAAAACAGCGGAATCAGACCGAAAAGCAATATCATTTCTATAATAGTGTACCCTTTGCGCATTTCTGTTATTCTCCGGTTCGGATATATCTTGCCGTTTGCACGGATACTGTCCGTTTTCCGACCCTGCCGGCTGCGTTCACTTTGTAAAGTTCCAGACCTGCCCATTGTCTCTGTCCGGGCGTTTTTTCGATGGAGAAAACAAGGCCGGGCCAGAGCCGCTCGCACGTTTCGGGTTCAAGCGGCTTTTTGTCGATGGTAAGCGAATCAAGCTGCGCCTGGGCTGCGGATATGCACTGCTGTCTGACCAGCAGTATCCTGTTGCTCCTGCCGTGAAACTGCATCGCAGAAAGCAGACATAAGGTAAGCGTTATCAGAAGCAGCAGTGAAACCACCACTTCAATCGTTAATGAGCCTCTGTCGCTTTTTCCTGTCTTCATGGGATTATGTACTCGACTCCGCAGTTTATCATCTGAGCCATCGGCAGATACATCGCCAAAACCACAGATCCGACAAAAAGCCCCATCAGCAAAACGACCACCGGCCAAAGAATCGCCCGAATCAGATTGCCCAGATAATTGAGGTCGTTGCGATAGGCTTCTTCCAGCATTTCGAGAACGACAGGCGCCTGGCCGGGATTGATTTTCGCGTCGATGGCCCAGGCGATAGATTCTCCGATGCCGCAGGCCCTGGCGGATTGCGAAGGGTCGGCTCCCTGTTCAATCTGCCGCTGCCAGCGGGAGAGCCGTTTTTGAAAACAGCAGTTGGTCTTTACATTCAGCGACGCCTCGACGGCCTTGTTTATCGGCAGTCCCGCCAGGAGTCCCGCTCGAAGGATTTCCACCAGCCGCAGGCTGCAAAGAGTCCATTCAAGCCGTCTCTGCAAAGGCCAGTACCATCGGACAATATCGACAAGTTTCAGGAAAGGCCCGCTCTTGTAAGAAATCCGCGTGCGGAAATAGTAATAAATTAAAAGGCATATAACTGTCAGCCCGACTGAAAAAATCGCAATCATCGCGGGCCAATGACTTATTGTCCCTGTAAAATCGAGCAGTAATTGAGTCAACGCGGGCAGGCCGGCCCTGCCGTCGCTTATATCGTAAATCACTGCGGCAAATGTCGGTATGATAAAAACTGAAAGGAACATCACTATCGAAAATATCATCACCATTAAAAGAACCGGATACCACGGATGAACCGGACGAACCTTTTTGGTTTCATCGGCGAAGTT
>JBGSSG010000143.1:0-6642 GCA_041737185.1 Anaerohalosphaeraceae bacterium | reverse complement strand
CGTCCGACCTTCCGTCGTTCAAATCGCAGACAAGCTGGCCGGCAAGGTGATTGCTTATCGCAAAGAGCTTCAGATTGTTCTTCTCAAGAATATCTCTTTGCTTTTTGCAGTAATCCTTACTCGATGCCGCCTTGAAGACATCAAGATGGTCGCCCCAGCAGGCCAACTCAAGTCCGTCATACCCCATTTTAGCCATCATCGGCGCAAGTTTTTCCAAAGGCAAATCCGCCCACTGTCCTGTGAAAATCGTTATCGGCCTCGACATAATTTTTCTCCCGTTTTCAACACAGAAAAATTTAATCCGCGAATCTGACCCATTTCTGAACGCTTTTCGCGCTTTTCAGCAGCGCCGCAAGGAACTGCATCCCGCGAAGTCCGTCCTCAACATCCGGAAAATCAAACGCAAGCGCATCGGATTTTTCCCCGTTAATCGCATCCCGTACCGCCTCGGCAAAATTTTTATACACATTGGCCATCGCCTCGATAAACGCCTCCGGATGACCTGCCGGCAGACGTGTCGCCCTTGCCGCCGCAGGGCTTATTTTGCCGACGTAGTCATTGCCCCGCTTCCATACCTCCATCGGACAGCCAATCATTTTAACGTACAGATAATTCGGATGCTCCTGATGCCACTCAACACCGCCTTTTTCGCCATATACCCATATAGCAAGGTTATTTTCCTCGCCAACCGAAATCTGACTTGCGTGCAAAACGCCCTTTGCCCCGTTATCGTATTTGGCTAAGCAGTTCACGTCGTCATCGACTTTTCGCCCCTGAACAAACGTCGTCAAATCCGCACATAGATGCGTCATTTTCAGCCCTGTGATATACTCGGCAAGGTTCTCTGCGTGCGTCCCTATGTCCCCGCCGCAGCCGGAACCGCCGCTCTGTTTGGGGTCGGTACGCCAGGATGCCTGCATTTGGCCGGTCTTTTCAAGAGCCGTGGCAAGCCAGCCCTGCGGATACTGAACGACTATCTTCCTTATTTTGCCCAGTTTGCCGCTGCTTACCATATCGCGGGCAAGCTTGACCATCGGATACCCTGTATAATTGTGCATAAGCCCAAATACAAGTCCGCTTTTTTTGACCATATTTACAAGGCTTTTGGCCTGGGCGACGCTGATAGTCATCGGCTTTTCGCACATCACATTGAAACCCGCCTTTAGCAAATCCCGCGCAATCGGATAATGCCAGTTGTTTGGCGTACAGACCGCGACAAAATCCATCCGCTCTCCCGCAGGCAGCTTTTTTTCCGCCTCTATCATTTCGCCGTAGGTGCCGTAGCATCGCCTGGGATTCAGATACAACGCCCTCGACATTTGTCTTGATTTCTCAGGATTGACGTCAAAAGCCCCGCCGACAAGCTCTATCTGGCCGTCCATTCTCGCCGCCTTTCGGTGCACCTCCCCGATAAACGCCCCCTGCCCGCCGCCGACCATCCCCATCTTTAACGTCCTGTCAGGCCTCATTCAGACTCCTTTTCACTTATGTGTTTCAAAATTCGCTTTTTTGCGCCCCGGCTAAACGCCTCGGCTTTCAGGGTAGTGATTTTCAATTTTCAATTTTCTATTTTCTATTTTGCCACAGAGTTCACAGAGGCCACAGAGATTATTTCTTTAATTCTCAATTCTTAATTCTCAATTCCTTATTCTGTATTCTGGTTTTTGACTTATGTTCATTTACTTGAACCTAAACAGCATTATAGTATTAAAACAATAAGGTTCAACTCCAAAAAAGACCAAAAGTACGGGCCGGCCTCTGACCTTTAACCCGCATATTTCACGGTGTCCTGGAAGGGTTACCCCCGGGCAAATCGCTTGGCAAGGCTCACCACAAACAGCGGCATCAGGCATATCCCGCAAAGAGCCTCCGCCATCACCACAAATCGCGTCAGCACGTCCTCGGCAGGATACATCTCGCCGAATCCCACCGTCGTGAACGTTATTACGCTGAAATACAGCCCATCAAAAAACGAAAGCTCCGCCGGCTGTCTCGAAGACTGTTCCATCAGCAAGCAAAGAGATGAAGCAAAAAACACAGCGCAGCCGAGGATGACCAGAAACCCGCCCATCAAAACCCTCACAGGCCTTTCGCCGTATCCGAACAGCCACCGACCAATCAAAAGCTCCGGCACAAGCCTGATGCCCGCAAGAATACGGACAAAACGGCGGACGCCCGTCAGCCGTTCATAATCGGCCCCGCGAAAACGCTTCCAGAAATTTGCACACCGCTCCCGGTAAAAACTTTCTCCAGCCTGCTGATAATAGCCCCCCTCCTGGCAGGCCTGCTTGATAAATCGCCAGAATGACTCGTCGTCTCCGAAACGCCTGCGCGTAAAATGAATCCCATCGTGCACGGGTACCGCCTTGCTCCTGGTAAAAACCCCTCCAAAATCGGCCAGGCTCTCAAATCGCGCGTTCGTGAAATTCGCGCCCCTGTTCAGACAGGTATTCACAAACCGCGCCTCATCTTCAAACCGGCATCCGTTAAACAGCCCGTACCTGTCAAATGTCGCCGTCCGAAACAGAGCCTTGCCGCAAAAAACCGCCAGCCGAAAACACGTCGCCCTCTCAAAAACACAGCCGTCAAAACAAGCCGTCCCCTTAAAACAGCCCCCGCTGAAACGCACAGGCGAACGAAAAACCGACGAGTTAAAATACACATCGCCTTCAAATATCACCCGCAAAACGCCGGGCCTGTCCCACGGCGCCGCGAAAAACACATTCTCCTCAAAAATGCACGAATCGAACGTGATGGCCTGGCTCAGGGTCAGAACCCTGCCTTCTTCGCTATGCTCAGCCTTAATCCCGCTAAGGTCAAAACTCTCCCCCGGCACAAACAAACGATTCAGGTTCACCTCCCCCGATACGGTGCAGCGATGAAGGTCTATATCCTGTCCTTCTGCCAGGGCCTGCAGAATCTCGCCGGCAACCACGCGTTTATCTTCCCTTTGAAAAGTCACGCTCTCTCCAAAAAGACTCGGGCCAACGCCCTTAGAGCCTATCCGAATAACCCAATCTATTGCGGCCGGCTGCAAAGTCCGATGCCTGCGTTGTCGGGCTAAAATCGTCCTCGACATAGCTTCAGCTATGCCTGCGGCGATTTTGACCCTGCCGCCTTGGCCTCGAACTTTTCGCTCGGCCTCATAACGACCGGATTATCCGGATAGGCTCTTAGTCGGACTGCCGCTGCAGCAGCGCGATTATATCTTCCTTTTTCGGAATCGCGTCCTGCAGCCCGAATCGCCCGCGGGCAAGCGCCTCGGCCGCCACCGCGAACCGCACCGCCTGGTCAGGCTTGTCTCCGGCTCCTATCGACGCCGCCAGAGCGCCGCAAAACGCGTCCTGCGCACCTGTATTATCGACAACATCCATTTCAATCCCGGAAATCTGCCGCGTGCCCTGCCTGTCCACAATCAAACTGCCGCGCCGGCCCAGGCTCATAACCACGCAGCCGGCCCCCCTGGCCACAAGCTCCATTCCGACGTGTTTGATATCACCAACGCCGCCGGCGCCAAGCTCAACGCCGCCTGGAAAATCTGAAAAACGAAGAATCAGGATATCCGCGTTATAATAATCCGTCGGACAGGAAAACCTCGCAACCGACTCTCTGTCGTGACCTGCAAGACACAATTCAAGCACCGTCCTGGTTTCATACAACCCCGCCGTGCGTATCGCCGCCACTATCGCCGATTCAGGCATATCCCCGCATATAAGACATACATTCGATGTGCTTACAATCTGTTCGGCCGCCGCGTATTCTATTTCGTCGCGGCCCATCGCGCGATTTGCCCCGGCGCATCTGCAACTGCGATTCTGTCCGCCGGCGTCAACAACCGTTACAATTATGCCCGTGCTGATTGCATGCGCCGTATAAACCAGGTCGGTATATACCCTGTGCCCACGCAAATTGTCCTTTATCATCCCGCCGAAAACGTCCTCTCCAACGCGGGCAAGAAGATACACCTCACAGTCGCAAAACGCCGCCTGCAGCGCACGATTGACGCCGGCTCCCGTCGGCACACAGGAAAAACTCGACCCTTCCGCCACACCGCCGGGGCCGGGAAAAACATCGCATTTAACCGCCATATCCACGTATGCCGGCCCGACCACTACTACCTTCGGAATCCTTCCTGCCATCGTTTCTTTCCTGATTTCAGAACTGCTTTTCTTAAGTATAATTAAAATAACCCCTGCCGCAACAGGAAACTGTACAGGTTCAGCGGGAATCGGGTAAATCCCCTTTACGGCCAACAGAACCCCCTGCCGCAGTTGAAAAACCTGCCGAATAAATCGGCGAGCCTGGAGACTTTTTACCCTCGTCAAAAAAATAACCCCCGATATTTGTTCCATATCGGGGGTTAACTTTTGACAGGCTCAAGGTCAGTCTGTCATTGTCTTACGAACTGGTTTCGAGCCACTGAGCGGCAAATGTCGCGAAATCAAGCAGGTCCACTACGCAGTCGTGGTTCAGGTCGGCATCGAGCGTATGACAGGGCGGCCTTTCATTGGTAGTAAGCTCAAACGCCAAGTCCCAACTCTCAAACGGCTCCGTGGCAGGATACTCCGGAATCTGAACCGGCACACCATAGCCATAGACTGAACCCACACTGGGCGGCCATAAGCCATCGGCGGTACCGTAAATCCGAACCGCGTCATCGTTAAATACGTGTGGGCGGGTCTTCCAGCCCCAGGGATGGAAGCCGGGCAGTTGCTCGTCGCCAGCGTTGTATATCGCCGCGATACTCAGCCAGTACACACTGTTCTCGTTGGGATACTGATGGAAATACTCGTCTTCGCTAAGCAATTGATTGAACTGGAAGCAGGCCTCGTTCTCGTACGGTGGCTGAGGTCTTGGATCCACATCATACCCGGCGAAGTTCCAGACCCAACTGGTACAGGTGCCTCTATATTCCCAGATAAGTTTCCCGGGATGGCTGAAATCCTGCGGATTTGCAGGGTCGTCAGGCACATCCGTCCATATCCCGATATGGAAGCCCTTTGGCAGAACCGGCGGCAGATACGGCTGAGTCCAGCCGAGGAACGAACCCCACCAATGAATATCTGTCACAGGCCTGTTGTCGCTGCACGGCCAGTCATCGGCCAGAAGCAGATGCAAGTCGGGAAGATATGCTGACTTTTCATCCCAGCCGTTAATCTTCGGCGGGTCGTTTGCGTCTATCACGACCGGCGGCTGACTGTACTTTACCCAGGTGCCCTTGTAGGCATTGGTGTTTTTGGTCACCGTCAGATTGTGCCAGTAATTCCAGCCCCATATCGGCGGTAAACCCTGTCCCGGAGGCGGCACAGGCAGTTGGCCGAAGACATAATTAAAATTCTCATCTACATCAAAGAACTGTGATTTGGTGATGTCAAAGCCCAGCACGTTCAGATAACCCGTTGCCGCAGGCGTTGCCGCGCCAATACCGGCAATAGCGGTATTGATTTTCACCGTGGTCGGGACGCCCAGCGGAATCGCCGCCGGAACTGACCACCACCACGTCCGCAGTTTGCCTGTAACGTCGATAATCGAGAAGGACACAGCGTTGATGAGAGAATTGGAGTCGGCAGGCGGAGCGGGCGGTGTTACCGTAACCTGTATCGTACAGTTGGTCAAATCCGGGTCCATACCATAATCCCATTCCCACGCGCTGGCGTAATTGCCGGATTGGTTCGGGTTGTATTTCCAGGCCATTACCAGACCGGCGTCTTCGAGAGCGCCTCCCCCGCCCCCACCGCCGCCGCCCCAGGCATAGAGCATACCATCCGGGTCGCCTGTACCGTCCAAGTCAACACAGGGGACAAAAGTCGTCGCAGGATAAGGCAGACCCTGTTTTTCTGTTCCGGAGGAACTGTGCCAATAGGTCATATATTGTTCCCATCTGGCGATGCTGGTCGGACGAATGCTGCTGCCGGGCCTCTGCCCGTCGAGGGCTTCCTGCCATTCTTCCTCGGAGTCCACCAACAGGCCCGGCCGACATTTCTCCGGCGTGCCAATCAAATCCTCCGTGCGGTGCGGATAAGGATGCAGCGCCGGCCCGCCGGGCGGATACGGGTACAGTTCTGTTGTTTCTTCCAGACGCACAGATGTAAAGGAAGGCGTATCGGTTATAGGTACCTCAAAAAATACGTCAAAGAAAGATACAGGCACACTGGGCATAATAGGTACCGGCCCTGCAGAATAGCCGTAAACCGTGATTGTCCCGGTGCCAGGCGTCACGGGGTCTATCATAAAAAGCGAACCCGGCGCCGGCTCGACACGGTTAACCCCTATCTTGGAGGAGTCATAAGAAATCGTCGTCCTAAAGCCCGTAATCTGCACCGACGACCCGGGCCCGTCCAGAAACGCCACGGTGGTACTGGGCAACTGAATACCGGGGCTGGCAAACGTCGCGGGATTTACCCTGACCGTCAGATTCGGATTGATGCCCACAGTGCACGAAATCCACACGTCTTTGGTTTCCGAATAACTGCTGCACACCCACGTTGTATTACCGGCACAGAGGTTCTTGGTCGCCTTGAGGCTCATAGTTGCGCCTTTATAATCCAGCGCCTCGGATGTTACATTAAACGAAAATGAGCCGTCGTTGGCGGTCATAGTGTTCCCCGACGCCACTCCGCCGCCGGAAAAATTAACCGTGTG
>JBGSSG010000216.1:0-1601 GCA_041737185.1 Anaerohalosphaeraceae bacterium | reverse complement strand
TGAAACGCTCGGTGATGGGCCGTGAGGTGGTTGTGGCCGTAACGGAAGGGCGGCTGGACTTTGGGCCGTGGGAGCAGATATTCTACGGCGAATTTGACGGGCGGCGTAAAAAACGAATCCTTATCAAGATTATCGGGGAATAAAGGCGCCTGTCGCCGACGATTACCGCCCCTGGATGAATTTATGACGGCATTTTTGCTTTATGCAATTGGGTATTCGCTGACGGGCGTAATGGCTCCCGGCGCCATCACTGCTGCAACTATTGCACAGGGCGGACGGAACCGCTGGGCCGGCGCCTGGATCGCGGTTGGCCACGGGATTCTTGAAATTCCGATGATCTTCGTGCTGTTGTTCAAAACCGGGACGCTGCTGCAAACCGATGTTGCCCGCATCGTCATTGGCATCGTCGGCGGCCTGTTTTTGCTTTTTCTGGCGGTACAAATGTTTCGCGATATCCGGCGTCCCGCGTTTGATTTAAAACAGGCCCGCCGCGCTGCCGGACCCCTGGCAACGGGGTTTATGCTGTCGGCGACCAATCCCTATTTTCTGCTGTGGTGGGCCACCGGTGGTTTGCTGTTGGCTCAACAGGCACGCGGCTTTGGCACACGCGGCCTGCTGTTGTTTGCGGCCGTGCATTGGAGTCTGGATTTAATCTGGCTGACGATTCTGTCGATGGGGGCATTTCACGGCGCCAATCTGCTGGGCCGCCGCAACCAGAAAATACTGATGGGCTTTTGTGCGGCGGCGCTGATCTATTTCGGCATCGTGTTTATGGCCCGCGCCATCGGGCTGCTGGCGGAGACGGGATTTTGGGGCTGCTAAAGAGGTCGCTTGCGATAAATGCGTCGGTCGGGTCTGTCGTATAAACAGTGAAATTCGAGAACCCCGAAGGGGTTTTAAGTCATTTGGCCGGAGGCGTAAGCCTCCGGTAGGCGACCCTGAAACATAGCCTAAGCCCCGAAGGGGCGGCAGAGATAAATCGCTCTCTTTCGCCCCTCCGGGGCTTTTAAGAGAGGAAGGTGGGAAGCCTCGTACCGGAGGCTTACGCCTCCGGCTAACGCACTTTCGTCCCTTCGGGACTGACCTGTTCAACATCAAAGGCCCATTTAATTTACGAATAGTCACCCGGACACCTATCCATTAACCGGAAGAACCGTTTTTTGTTTTTGTCCGTCTGTCCATTGCATCCTGTCATCCGTTTAGTCTTTATTTCGTATGTAGCCGCAATGCGGGTGATTTGCACGAAAATTCTTGTCTCCGCTTTCAGTTTTTGCAGGTTGGATCGCCGTAGAGGCCATTGAACGATGCCGCCTCCTACCTCCTGACTTCTGTCTCCTGACTCCTGTGTTTCCCGACGTCCCATAAACAAATCGCAGCCGACAAAGAAACCTGCCTGTAACGGTTGTAGTGAGTTGCGGCATCTAAACGGCAAAATAAAACCTGTTTTGCCGCTTTTATCGCATAGGAGGGATTGTATTTTGCCCTGATTTTTGCTATACTCGGCAGATAAGAATTCATCGGCGCTGCCCCTTTTTCGGTATGATGTTTTTTGGGATACGGCAGCGTTTTCGATGGGGGGTTCAAGACCATAAGTGTTTCAA
>JBGSSG010000193.1:0-6070 GCA_041737185.1 Anaerohalosphaeraceae bacterium | reverse complement strand
ATGGAATTCTTGTCTTCAAAATGCCCGTGCGTAATGCTATACGCATGGTATTTTTGTCGCTCATAACATTTATTTGGTCGATATTCTTCTGATAGTTCCATACACCCAGGTCGGCCATGTCTCTCAAGAACATATCAGCTTTCTTTTGTGAGAATCCATAGCCTTCAGGGTCTGCTAATGCCTGTTTGATAGATAGAACATCGCCATTGTGCTTTTGGTTAATTGTGTAAGCATTTGAATTGTAGTTGTTTTTTAGAAGCAAAGCCGATTTTTGCATCCATTTTTTTCTTTTGTCGCGTTGTGAATCCGCACCTATCCTGTTTAATAATTCGTCAATTAATAATTCATTCTCTAAAACCATATCTGCATTAAAGAAATTTGGATTGTGCTTATATAATTCAAATGGATTTATATTTGCGCTTATATCAATTTTGAAGTCTTGAATGGCGGTAAAGAAACGCACGTTTGCAATTTGCTCATGTGTTAGATCGAGAGTGTTCAATTGAACTCGGATAAAATTACTTGAATATATTTTCTCAAGAACAGCGGCTACGGAGCTACATGCACTATCATCTATTGTTGGAGAGAGGATTTGTTCGTGGTTTTCTTTCCAATACTTGTGAAATTCCGATATGTATTCCTTGTCTATGGATGTTTTTTGTTGATAAAGAAAAATGTTTATTTCATTTAAGATGTTGGCGGCCATTTCTTGTTCATCGAAATTGCTACTGGCCAACATTGTATTTTGATAATCAACACCAAGATGTTTGGCCATACTTGCGAGAAACGTTAAAAACTCCGACATAATCAATGCCCTTAATAGTTTGTTATAATGAGTTCGTTAATCTGCCCTCTCCGGTCGCCCTTACAATTGATGGCCCGACTTGCTTTTACTCTGTCGATAGAGAACCCTTCTGACTGCGGATAATGGATTTCAAAAAAGAAATCTTTGGGATTTTCATTTTGGGGGTCGGAATTGCTTAAGAGAAATTTCACATTTCTTTTCGTCAGCCATTTACAAAACCCAGCAAGACGTATTTGGTCTTCTTCGGAGAAACTCCCTTTAGCATACGAAGTGAAACTGGCTGTTTTTGAAATAGGCCGATAAGGCGGATCAAAATAAATAAAGCTGTTTTTGTCGACGTATTCCCTGCAACAGGAAAAATCGCCGCAAAGAATGGTTGCTTTTTGCAAAAGGCTGGAAACCTTTTTCAAGTTATCTTCCGGGCAGATGTTGGGCTTGCCGTATTTTCCGAAAGGCACATTAAACAGGCCCCTTTGATTGACACGATAAAGACCGTTAAAGCAGGTTTTATTTAGAAAAATCAGTTTTGCCGCGGTTTGAGATGAATAAGAGTTATCCTTTTCTCGATTGAAGGATTTCCGAATTTTCAGGAATAATTCTTTTCTTTTTTCATCCGTTCGGCACGAAAAATAAAGTTCTTCAAATAATTTCAACTCACTGATAACTTCTTCAATATTGTTTTTAATGATTTTATAGCAGTTGACGAGATCTCTATTGATGTCTATCAAGACAAACTGTTCCAGCGTGGGATATTTTTGTGCCATACAAAAGAAGACCGCCCCGCCTCCGACAAACGGCTCTATGTATGTCGTAATCTTTCCCTCTTTCAGTTCTTCAGGCAGGCGCATATCAATTTCGTCAATCAATTGCCCCTTGCCTCCAGCCCATTTAAGAAAAGGCTTGGCTTTAGCTGTTTTTGATAACAAACAGGTGGTCATATCAGTTCTCTTGCTTTAACGCCGAGAGCCTTGGCAATACGCTCTAAACTTCGAAGTGTTAGATTTTTTTCCCCGCGTTCGACCTGGCCGATATAAGTTCGATGCAGGTCTGCCAGTTCTGCAAGTTTCTCCTGACTGATTGCTTTTTGTTCTCTGAGTTTGCGTATTGACAAACCCGCTCTGATGCAAATGTCATCCATACAATTACTCCTTAAACAGCGATTTGATCTTATGGAATGAAGCCGATAAATCGACAGACTATAAATAGCATTGCAAAAAAATAATTAGCCCCAGATAAGAAATACCCGTCTTTTGTGTGGTTTAATTACGGATTTGCTGCGGAACATCAATAACACTTGAAATTACGGTCAATCGGCCGGCCTGTAAGCAGCAATTTGAAAAATCCCCCGCCCCCGTTATTAGTCGTTAGTCGCTGGACGCTGGACGCTGGTAGCTGGAGGCTGGAAGCTGGTAGCTCTTTATATTGCCGAATTGTTTAGTCTTGAAACTTTGCGCTCAAAAAGTACACAAAAAGCAGCAAAAACTGTTAAAAAACCATCAAAAAGCACACAAAATCGCGCAAAAGCGCGCATTTTCATCATACTTTAACGCAGTGTTTTCTCAAATTCTACGGAGTAACAATGTCCACATCCCGCTTTTCATCCTCGTAAATCCACTTTTCGCCCAAAAACCAACCAAAAAAAATCCCCCAAAACCCAAATTATTTACCGACTTTTATTTCCTACAATTATTAATCTGTGATATTCCAGATGGCAGAGGTGGCAGTGCAAGGGCTTGGGATTATTTGAAATCTCCCGGCAGCAGCCTGTATTTTTGGAAACTTTTCCGCCCAAATTTGAAAATGGAAAATCGAAAACTTGTCCTCACGAAAGTGGGGATTGAAAATGGACTTGTCGTTATCGCTTAAGCGTTTCACGGATTATTTGGCAGTCTTTTTTGATTTGTTCGCTAAGTTCTTCCCTGGACTGGAAACGCTGCTGGCCGCGGATGCGCTTTACAAAATCCATCGCAAGGTATTTGCCATACAGGTCTTCCACGTCCCTTTCGAGCAGATGTGCCTCGATAAGCACCGGATGGTCGCTGGCGAACGTCTTTGCCCTTCCGAGACTGAATGCCGCCGGGCGCATCTGGCCGCCGCCGCAGACCTGCTCCAATGAATCCCCGACGACAACCCAGCCCGCATAGACGCCTTCTGCGGGGATAATCTGATTTTCCGGATGGATGTTTGCCGTCGGAAAGCCGAGTGTCCGTCCGACGCCCCTGCCGGGGACGGTCTGCCCGATTAGTCTGTAAGGCCTTGAAAGGAGTTTGGCCGCTGGTTCCACGCTTCCCTTTTCCAGGAACTGCCGGATAAGTGTGCTTGAGCAGATTGCCCGCTGATTATTTTCAATTTCAATTTCGGCAAACGGCACCTCCAGCACGTCAAAGCCGCGTGTTTTGCCGAGCCTGCCAAGTGTTTCGACGCTGCCGCTCCTGCCGTAGCCGAAATGAAAATTCGGCCCCTCTGCCACAAGGCAGGGCGTAATGGTATTCATCAAAAACCTGTCAATGAAATCCTCCGGCGAGAGGTTAAGCAGTTTAAGGCAGTCCTCGATAACCACCAGGAAATCGACTTTTTGTTCTTCGAGCAGCCGGGCCTTTAAGGGCAGTGGCGTCAATGCGCCCAGAGTCTTTTCCGGGTGCAGTATCGCTGCCGGGGGGGGGTCGAAGGTCATAACGGTAAGCGGCGTGCCGGGACGGGCGTCGCCGGCCTGGCGGAGTACCTGCTGATGGCCTGTGTGCACGCCGTCAAAATTTCCGATGGAAAGTACCGTGCCCCTCGGCAGTTCATTAAAACCGGTTTTAGCGTCGAAAATTCGCATAAATCTGCCTTTAGCCGAAAATGCGGATTGGCAATAAGATGTGCATAATACCCGTAAGAGCAAGGCCCGACAAGTACTTAGTGAAATTGGCCTTGACCGGCAGGGGGCGGGGGCGGATGATAAGACAAAACAACTTTATATCCAGAGGTGCGAAAATGCTTAAAAAAGAGGCGATAAACACCGAGCAGGCGCCGCGGGCGGTCGGGCCATACAGCCAGGCATTGCGCGTTGGCGATACGGTTTATGTTTCCGGCCAGCTTGGGATAGACCCCGCCACGGGCAGGCTGAAAAGCGACGACACACAGCAGCAGGCCCGGCAGGCTCTGACAAATATAAAAGCGATACTTGAAAAGGCGGGATGTTCAATGACAGATGTGGCACACGCGCAGGTTTTTCTTACCGATATTGCGGATTTTGGGGCTGTAAATGAGGTTTATAAGGAGTTTTTCAGCGAGCCTTACCCCGCAAGAGCGGCGGTCGCTGTTTCCGCTCTTCCGGCGGGCGGGAAGGTTGAAATTTTAGTAATTGCCAGAGAAAAGTCGTGAGTCGAGGGCCGCGAGCCGAGCCACCGCCAACTTTACCTATGAGACTATTATTAACCATGGATGTCAATATACAAACACAGAACATTTATCCGCCTGCGGCGGACAGAATACAGGATAAGGATGGGGGAGTTTCATTTTCAATCCCCTTGCGCGGGGACAAGTGGACGATTTACGATTGAAGAAACAACGAGAACTTCTTATAGTAATAAAAACAGTCTGTTTCCCGCCAGAGGCATGCGGGGGCAAAATTTCCCATTTTATGCAGATTGTATAAACTTTGTCAGCTAAAGGAAGACGTGTACCCGATGTGATTTAGCCAATGTCAGATTTGTTGTTTTATGCTATAATGGCTTTTTGAGTGGGTCGGGCGGTCGGGGGCTTGAAAGACAGCCTCAGGAAAGTCCGAGCAGGACAGGGCGCGGCGGCAGCTAACGGCTGCCCGGGGCGACCCGCGGGACAGTGCCACAGAAAATACACCGCCGATGGCCCTTCGGGGCACAGGTAAGGTTGAAATGGTGCGGTAAGAGCGCACCGCGTCGCCGGCAACGGCGACGGCACGGCAAACCCCGCCGCCTGCAAGACCAAGCAGGCCGGTACCCCTGCCCGGGGAAAATCCGGCGGGTAGGTCGCTTGCCGACGGGGAAACCTTTCGGCAGAGCCGGCCGGCGACGGCCGGTCAAGTTAAATGGCCGCCCTCCCGAAAGGGAGACAGAACTCGGCTTACAGACCCACTCTTTTTTATACTACAGCGCAAGTAATTTTGAGAACAGTATTATGGTAAAAATCCTAAGCTCTAAATCCGAAATCCCAAACAAATCCAAAATTCAAAATAAAAATGACCAAAACGAAGACAGCGGCAAACGACAGCCTTGTTTGAAACATTTGGATTTTGGTTATTAAAATTTGTTTCGGATTTAGATATTAGGATTTCGGATTTATCGTTGTTGATATCTTTCAACAAGCAGCGCAATAGAATTATGATGGACGATTTTCGATTTAGATGAAATTTGACGTTTGCATAATCGGGGGCGGAGCGGCGGGCCTGATGGCTGCGGTTTTCGCTGCGCACAACGGAGCCAAAACCGCTATCCTCGAAAAAAATACCGTCGTCGGCCGCAAACTGCTCAAGACCGGAGGGGGCAGATGCAATCTGACGCACACCGGAACCGCGGAAGATTTCGTGCGGGCCTGTGGTTTTTGCGGCAGATTTCTAAAGCACAGTCTCTACGAATTTTCGCCCGACGCCGTCCGGCAATTCTTCGCGGAAAAACATCTGGCGACAAAACTTGAAAAAGACGGCTGCGTCTTTCCCCTTACAGACCGCGCGACGGATGTTTGTCGTGTGCTTGTCGATTCGGCCAGACGCATCGGCGTGCAGTTTTCGCACGGACGATGTGTCGAGTCGATTGGCAAACAAACGGATGGAAGTTTTGAAATTGTCTGCGGCGCCGAACGATACCAGTGCCCGGCGGTTATCGTTGCCACAGGCGGCTTGAGCTGGTCTTTTACCGGCTCGACCGGCGACGGATACAGGCTGGCTGAAAGCTTCGGGCATACGATTGTTGCGCCCCTGGCTGCGCTTGTGCCGATAACGACCGCGGAAGACTGGCCGGGAAAACTGCAGGGGGTCGGGCTTGAAAATGTCAGCGTCGCCGCAAAAATCGACTCAAAAAAGGTATCGGCCTGCGGGCCTTTGATGTTCACAGAAGACGGGCTGGGCGGGCCTGTGATTCTTGACCTGTCCCGCCTTATCGTCGATTATCTGACCAAAACGAACGGGCCGTTGCCGATTACGCTTGATATGCTGGCGGCGATTGATGCGGCAGAACTTGAAAGAAAAATTTTGGCAGGCTGCGCACAACATCCCAATCAGGAAATCGCAAGAGTTCTGACGGAATT